>JBCCIS010000028.1 GCA_039028155.1 Pseudomonadota bacterium | reverse complement strand
GGCATCACCAGCCCGCTCCCCCGCCCCGCCCCCCATTGCAGCAACCTCGGGGTGGCCGGGCGGGGGAGCGGGCGGGGACCCATTACCTCAAAACGGAAAATGCTCTAGATGGCGCGCCGCGTTGTTGCTCAACCGACCTGGACCTCCAGGTCTGTCGGGCCGGCGTCCGCATTGATCGTCCAGCCTTCGACCTTCAGGTCGAACGGGCATGACGAGACGACACAGATCAGATCCATCAGGGCTTCCATCTCGACATAAGCGCCGGGTGCGACCGGGTTGGGGGGCGACAGCAGGGCGCCTTCGGGGTCAACCAGCGTGTTGGTGAAGAAGTTGACTGGCTGCGGTGTCACGGCGACCGCGTGGCCGCGCTCGTTCATGACGATCGCCAAGTTCTCCGAACAACTGCGATGATGGCCTTCAAAGCCGAACTGTTCGTAGCGTTTCTGATCGCAGGCCGCGATCAGCATATCGTGACAACCTTGCGCCGTGTCACCGGTCAACGTCAGCATTGGCCTGCGAAAGCGCGATAGAAACTGGTCGCCTGGTCGAGGTTTCACGCTGCGCGTCGTTACCCACGTGTGCATGGGCGAAAGCCACTCCGACACGTCCTCAGCGCCATAGGCGAAGAAATCAGCCGCCTGGTGACCATGGGGCGTCGTGACGCGAATCGTCTGGCCGGCGGCCACGTCAACCGCGCGGCCCTCGGCCGCGGGCACTGTCAATGTCGTCATGGCATTCTCGTTCGCTTCATGAACGACTAGCTTCGGGGCACCGGGCGGCGCCGTCAATCCGAACCGGACCACACGGGTTCCCTTGATTGCCGCACCGGTCTGAGGCATGTCTGATCGCCTTTCGTCGACGAGAGGCACTATGGACGAAGAGCCCGCATCCGGGTTGGCCGCCGAACTCGAAGAGATATCGCGCAACGCGTGGCCGGCGCTGCGCCAAACCGAGCGCGACGGCTGGCTTCTGCGCCAAGCGTACGGGCACACCAAACGCGCCAACTCCGTCCACACGCTGTTCCCGGGAAGCACGCCGCTGGTCGAGATGATCGCCTGGGCTGAGACCGCTTATGCCCGCGCCGGCTTAGCGTCAATTTTCCGACTGACGCCACTGTCGCCGGAAGAGTTGGAGGATGAACTCATCGCGCGCGGCTACGACGTCGTCGAACCCAGCCTGGTGAAAGTGACGGACATGCAATCCGCATGGAAGCGTGTCCCGGAAGTCACGCTGAGCGACCTTGATGACGCGGCATGGCTTTCCGCGTTCGCCCAGGCTGGCGGCCTGACCTCCGTCCAGCAAACGATCCTGCGCGCCATGCTGGGAGCGATTGTGCCCAACGCCAGGCTGGCCCGCGTCGAGGAGCATGGCGAAGCCGTTGCCTTCGGCATGGCGGTTGCCGAACGAGGTTATGTGAGCTTCTACGATATGCTGACCCGAAGCGACCACAGGAGGTGCGGCCACGGCCGCAAGATCATGGAGAGCCTGATGGCCTGGGGCAGAGAGGAAGGCGCAGTGCGTGGCGCCCTTCAAGTCGTCGAAGCCAACGCGCCGGCGCGCGCGCTTTATGCATCGTTTGGTTTTCGCACCGTCTACGGCTATCGCTACCGTGTTTTGCGGCCGACATAGACCACGTGTTCGGACCCGCAAGCCCCAACCGTCGTGGTGGCCAAGCGCAGGGCGACCTGCTGCCACGCGGTCCGCGCACCATCATCCAGGGAAAGCAGCGCCGCCTCACTCTGTGCCATGCCGCCTTCGGCGCCAAAGACGCAGATCTCCTCCAGGCCGAAGGCACCCATGTCCGACCCGATCGTGAGGGGGTCGACAAAGCAGGAATCGGTGAAAAACCGATTGTCATCCGCGCCAGGGCTGTGGAGGCCGGTCTCCAAGACCGTGTCGATAGTCGCCTCCATGTCAGCGATCGCCTCCGGATCCGTCTTGAGTTGATAGAAGATTGGCGCGTAACGGGATAGATAGGCGAAGAACCCGACACCGCCTGGTTTCAGCACACGGACCGCTTCGCGAACCGCGCGCTGCCGGTCGTCGTGTTCGAGCAAATGATAGAGTGGGCCCAGGCAAAGGATCAGGTCGTAGGTCTCTGTGTCATGGTCGCGCAGGCAGGTGGCGTCACCCACGTCGGCACTGTGCAGCGTGACGCCCCGCTCGCGCGCCTTGGCCTTGGCGAACGCTATGTTCGCGCTGGAAAGATCGACCAAATCAACACGATGACCATTGGCCGCGAGATCCAGCGCGTACACGCCTGGGCCGCCGCCGATGTCGAGAACGCGCGACGGTCTGGTCAGCACCCGATCGATCATCTGCCGCGTGATCTGGCACTCCAACCAGGACTGCGAGAGCCGGTTCCACTCCCGCGCGGGATTGTCATTGTAAAAGGCCCTGACACGAGCCCTGGATGTGCTGTCGTTCACGGCGTCAGCGGTCCGGCCGGTGATCGCGAAGTTCCAGCTCGCGCATCATCAGCTCCGTGACTTTTCGAAGGCGACCGAGATCGCCGCCCGGCCGCACGCGCAAGATAGCGCGCAACAGCGGCAAAACCCTCACAAACGAGTTAACGAGCGTCTTAAGGTTGTCCAGAACGTCAGGCGGCGAGGCGCTTCGATAGAAGTTGAAGGCGCGAACCGGTGCCTCCGGGGCAAGGCAAGAATGGGTGATCGGAAAGAACAACAGCCAGGCGTCGCGCGCCTGTGCCATGGCAAGCGGCATGACGACTTCGGGCTCTTCTTCAAAGTCGAAGAAACACCAGCGCCTATCATTGACCGACATATCGCGAACATGCGGGCGCCCATGACACAAACCCGCAGCATGAACCTCCGCCAAGACGCCGGCTGTACGACAAAGAAGATCATCGTGGATGGCTTTGTCGCCAACGTCATCCGTCTGGCGGAGCCTGGTCAGCTCATCTTGAAGTGACGGGCCCTCGTGGGACAGGACAAGTGTGGCGTTCTTGCGTGACAAGACCTGCGGTGCACAAAAGCCGGCAGCGGTGAACGCCTCGATCTTGCGCTCCTCGCGCTTGGCGAGCTCCGATGGCGTGGCAAAGCGCGACGCCTTCAAGACCGGCGACGGCATCAACGGGCTGATGGCGGCATGCAGCAGCCGGCCGACGGCTTGACGTTCCACGTCATAGCGTTTGATCCAGACCGCGCGGCCGTCGATCGTCGTATGTACCAAGCGCGCCTTTGGGCGCCCGCTCTGCGTATCCAGATAGGCGTTAACGGCATCAGGTGTCGGAGCGCCGTTAGCGCTCCAATCCAAACCGACCAAAGTGTACACCCCCGCTTCGCACGCCGAAGCCGCGGCGCTGGCGGACGGGGTGGGATTCGAACCCACGAGACGCTTGCACGCCTGGCGGTTTTCAAGACCGCTGCCTTCAACCACTCGGCCACCCGTCCGGCGCCTCCAGCGGATACCTAGCAGCGCTCACCGACCGCGAAAAGTCGAAACTTGCCACCCGTTTTGCGGGCAGCGGCTAGGGGCTTGGCCGAATCACGATTTCGTGGGACTCTTTGGCGGGGGATCACTCGGGGCGCAGAACAGCCGTGTATCGATTAACGACGACCGCGTGTCTTGGAACGCTGCCCGCGGCCTTCTTGTCCAATCCTGGACTTGCACGATGAGGATCGTGGCAGCGCTTGGCATCGTGACCGTGACATTATGCGCGGCTCTTCTTGGGAAACCATCCTATGGGCAGGAGGATGTGGCGGGGGCAGAAGACCTGTGCGTCACACCGCACCTGGCCACCGATATCCGACCCCATGCAGGTGGGCCGCCGGAAGAGGTCACGGTCGGCATGCGCTTGGCCGACCTTCACGAGATCAACGATGTAGCACAGACGTTGACCGGCGATTATCTGGTCGCGGTGTCGTGGTTTGATCCCCGGTTGGCGGATCTGGAGGGCTGCGAAGTTCCCCTCGAGGATGTGTGGAACCCGGGCCTCGTGTTCACCAATTCAGGCCGGCTTTTCACCAGCCGGCCGAT
The DNA here is from genome assembly GCA_039028155.1 of Pseudomonadota bacterium. Lineage (NCBI taxonomy): Bacteria > Pseudomonadati > Pseudomonadota > Pseudomonadota bacterium. The sequence continues at coordinate 63,166 of JBCCIS010000028.1, read as the reverse complement.
GGAGGTGAGCATCGGTGCCGATGGGCATGTACGGTACGTACAGCGATACTTTGGCACCATCGCCAGTTATCACAGCCTGCAGGACTTTCCGTTCGACAGACAAGAGATTGTCATCTCGCTTCTGCCTATCGAAGCATCCGTCGACGAGATCGTACTCGTCGTCGACGAACGGCTGTCCGGTGTATCCGATCGTTTGAACATTTCCGACTGGACGGTCAACAGCGCGACAGGCTCCGTCAATGACCAGTTCGTCGACGCCTATGATCGCCATCACGCGCGATATGACCTGACAATCTCAACGCAGCGTATCTCCGACTACTACGTTTGGAAGGTGTTGCTCCCTCTGGCGTTGATCGTTGCGATGTCGTGGTCCGTGTTCTGGATCAACCCCGCTCACTTCGGCACGCAGATCGGCCTGTCGGCAACGGCGATGTTGACGTTGATCGCCTTTATCTTCGCCACGTCCAATGTCGTGCCGAAGCTCGGCTATTTCACGATCCTGGATCGTCTGATCAACGTCTGCACGATCGTCGTGTTCCTGGCGCTTATCCAGTCGCTGACGACCACCTATCTGGTCGCCAAGGATCGCGTGGCGCTGGCCGGCCGAATCGATCAGATCTGCCGTGTCGCCTTCCCGCTGATGTTCGCGATCCTGGTGCTGGTCGTCTTGAAATTCTAGAAAGGTGGGACGTCAGAGAAGCGGCGGCGTCACCAACTGACGTTCTTCCAGTTCGTCACAGGCGGCAGGATCTTCTCGGAATTCGTAACGGTCTTGGTCAGAAAGACCGTGTCACATGCAATCGAGATACGCGGCGCGTTTTGCCGCCCCGGACGAACACCGTGCATCATGTGCGAGGGAAAGATCACCATGTCGTCTTCCTCCACCTCGATCGATGCGTTGATCGCCGATAGCGGATTGCGGGGATCGATCTTGCCGTTGATCAGTCCCTCGCGAAACAAACCACGGATCGGTTCGTTCTGGTGCGCCTCGGTGGCGAAGGTGATGCTGGCGCTGCCTTCCGGCAACGATACGTAGTATGCGATCGAAAGCGCCGAACTGGTATGCCTGTGCTGTGAGATCGACTCGTTGGCCAGCCCGTAGGTGCCCCAACTGCGCGTGATGAAGACATCGAGGTCATCACCGGCAAAGCCGAGTTGGCCCATGTATGCCTTCAGGTGCTTGGAATACTGTTGGGTGAGCGGCTGGAACTCGTCGGCGAGGTGGAGGGAGAGCTTTCCATGCATGCCACCGACCCATGACTCATTGGGGCTGTGCGGGTCCTTGCTGGTCCCCTTTTGCTGGTCGGCAATGATCGACGCGAACAGTTTGCGTGTCTTGTCATCCAGGCCGACCTTTTCCTTGTAGACGGTCAGCGGGAAGAAGTTGACTAGCATGGAAAACCTCTGATTGGCCCGATGGTTAGGGGCTGTTCTTGAGGTTCAAAGTAGTCTCACGAACCCGTGATGTCCATTTAAAGCTAGGCCTAACCGCAATCTTGTGACGGCTGACACCCGAGGAGCGCGCTCAGGTCGGCTTGTAGCTATGTGGCTTGAACTTGAGGAGGCCGCGCGTGATCGGGCCGACATCCCGGCCTTCGTGATCAAACCGGTCTTTGCGCGCGATTGCGGCACGAACCATGTGGGCGCCGACATAACGCAGCGGTTCGGGAGGAAAGCCGCCCGGCACCGGCCTGACCAAACCGCCTTGCGACCAGGCGTCGTCGGTCTCGAGCGCCAGGGACGCCAGAATGCGGCTGCCAAGCTTCGAAAACACGATCCCAGCGCCGGAATAGCCGTAGCCATAGAGAATATCGGGTGCGGCCGCCAAGGCGCCGAACATGGGAAGCCCATCACGTGTGCGGTCGATCGGTCCCGCCCAGGTGCCGGCAACCGTTTGATCAGCCAGGCCGGGGTAGGGCGCGCGAAGAACATCGCGCAGGAACCCCAGCGGGCGCGAGATGCTCTTGAGGCAAGGGTCAAGCCTGGCGCCATAGGGCATGGCGCCGCCGGACTTGGTCCACATCACCTGTCCGTTCCGGGTGGTCCGATAGGCCTCGACAAAGGTCCGCGAATCCATCAGCGCGGGCCCGTCTCGCCATCCCAGGTCATCCAGGGCGCCGGGCACCGGCGCCGTCATCGCCGCATCCGTACAGATCACCATGATGCTCGACCGCAACTCACGCACGCCCAGTGACCAGGCATAGAGGGCAAGGATGACCTTGTCGGCCGTCACCGTGCCGCGCGGCGTCACCACAGCAGGCGGGCTGTCGCGCTTGAGCCGGATCATCGGGGATTTCTCAAAGATCCTGATGCCTTGCTCGATGGCGACGCGACGGAGTCCCCTGGCCAACATGGCGGGCTGGATCGTGGCGGCCGATTGATCGAGCACACCGGCGACATGAGCCGTCGTCCCCGTCATCGCCGCGATTTCGTCACCGTCAACGCGCTTGAAGTGGTGTACCTGGTGACGCTCCAAGCTTTCCAGCATCGGTTCCCAATGGCCGGATTGTGCTTCGCATGTCGCGCCCCAGATCGCGCCTTGCCGGTCGAACTGGGTATCGATGTCATGGTCCCGGCTGAACGACCCAATGGCGCTTAGGTCTTCGTCGCTGGCGCGGCACAGGCGGAGTGCCTCCTCGGTACCATAAAGTCTGGCGAGCAGAGGAAACTGCAGCCAGATCGAGAGCGCGTAGCCGGCATTGGCGCCGCTGCCGCCGGAGCCGCACAGATCCTTCTCCAGGACAACAATGTCGAGGCCGGGGTCTCGCGCCTTAAGCTCCAACGCCGTCCAAAGGCCCGTGTAGCCACCGCCGACGATACAGATGTCGGCGCGCAGCGAACCGTCCAGCGGTGTGACGTGTCCGCCGCCCTCATGCGCCAGGGCGTCGTTGAGCCAGACACTGGACGTCGCGTCCTTCTCGACCACACCCTGCGAGGCGCTCATGTCATTGGCTGCGGGACTGCACAAGGCAGGATTTGCCGCGCCCGGCGAGGTTGGGAGTCGTCGACTCAGGCGACAGGTACTGCGCGCAGACATTGCTGCGGTAGTACTTGCGGTCGGATGCCGAGAAGGCATTGGGAAAACTGCAGGCGCCAACCAGCACGGCCAGCGACAGCACAAAGGCCACCTGTTTCATCAACGTCACAACCCCTCGACCTATGGCTACACGACCGTTGCCTGCATTGCAGGCAGGTCGGGTTTCGTCAATACAAATGCCTGGGCGCGGTGCTCTGGCGGGTGTCCGGCTGTCGCTGACGTCCAAACTAGGTAAAGCGGCGCCCCGCGAGCTGACCGCCGCCGTCGACCGGCAGCAGGATTCCGGTGATCCAGTCGCCAGCCGGCGACAGAAGAAACGCGACCGCATAGGCGGTCTCGTGGGGTTCGCCCCATCGCGGCACCGGCATCTTCGCGATGACGCGATCGCCACTCATGGCGTCGTCATACTGGGCCACAGCTTCGGTCTTGACCGGACCGGGACCGACCGCGTTCACCAGGATGCCGTGCTCACCCCATTCCAATGCCAGGGTCTGGGTCATGTTGACAACGGCAGCCCGCGCCGCGGCCGCGTGGGCGAAATAGGGCATCGCCTGGGTATGGGCGAAGACGATGTTGACGATGCGTCCGGCCTTGCTAGCTGCCATGACATGCGTGGCAAACCCGTGGCACATCTGCCAGGTCCCCTGGACGTTCAGGTCCATCACGGCGCGAAAGCCATTGGGTGTGATATCGGCAGCCTTGGCGCCAAACTGACCACCGGCGTTGTTGACGAGAAAATCAGGCAACCCCTGTTCCTCGCAAAGCCGAGGCCAGAAGGCCGCGACCGCATCGCTGTCACGAATGTTGAGGCCGTACCACGTTGCGTCGACACCGCCGCGCGTCAGATCGTCGGCTGCCGAAGCAAGACGTTCCTCACTGCGTGCCGCGATGGTGATCTTGGCACCCAATCGGCCCAACTCGCGGGCGATGGCCAGGCCAATGCCCGTGCCACCGCCGGTGACCAAGGCATGTTGGCCTGCGAAGAGGCCGGGCCGGAAGACCTCAGGCGCGTCCGGGATGGTCAAAACTGGTCGCCCGTGGTCACCAGCAACGCGTCAACGGCGACCACGCCGTGGCCGGCGGCACGGACCAGGAGCGGGTTGATGTCGAGTTCGACGACGTCTGGGCCGCGCGTCTCGACATGGCGAGCCAAGGCCAGAATGGCGTCGACGAGCGCATCGACATCGCCAGGCGGACGGCCGCGGAAGCCATGCAGAAGTGGTGCAGTTTTGAGTGCTTCGATGGTCGCTTTGATCTCGTTACGGCTTGTCGGCAGCAGCAGATGACGGACGTCACGCACCAATTCAGTGAAGATCCCGCCGGCGCCGATCAGGAGCGAAACGCCGAAAAGGGGATCGCGCCGCAGACCGACAATAAGCTCCGCCACGGCGTCGCCGACCATGGACTCGACAAGAAAACCCTCGACCCCCGGAATGTCGTTACCCATCGCCTGCGCCACGTTTGTCACCGTTGTGGCATCGTTCAGGCCAAGCGCGACGGCACCGACATCGGACTTGTGGCGCAGGCTGCGTCCGGCTGCTTTCAGCGCGACCGGAAAGCCGATCGCTGTCGCCGCCGCGCCCGCGGTGCGGGCGTCACCAGCAAACCGGCCGTCCGGCGTCGCGATTCCGGCTTCTCGCAACCACGCCTTGCTCGCCCACTCATCATGGACCGTCGTTTCGTTGGCCGTGCGCGGACCATCCAAGAGCCTTGGCTCCACGCCACCACTTTCGCGCATGGCATTCCAGCGTGGAACATGCGCCGCGATACGGCCGAAGGCAGCGAGACCGTCCTCGATCCCTTGAAGGGGCACGACATCGTTGGCGATCAGTTCGTCGCGCACGTCCTGCGGCAAGCCTTCCGCCAGATTGGAGATGACGTAACAGGGCAGGTCGGTCTTGGCCTTCACATCGATCATGGCGTTGATCGCGGGCATGTAGGTGTTCTTGTGGACCGCGCGCGGAAAGTTGATGACCAGTGCAGCGGCGTCCGTCGGCTGCTGCAGCAGGGTCAGCAACGACGTTGCCTGGGCTTCACGATCGTTCCACTGCACCATCGTCACGTCGACCGGGTTCATCGGTGTCGCGATGGGCGGAATGACAGACCGCAACGCCTCTTTGGCCGCGCCTTCGGGTTGCGGCAGGTCGATGCCGTATCGTTCGGCAAGGTCGGCGCAGTAACCTGAATCCGTTCCAGAGCATGTCTCGATGGATAAGCGGTTCCCGCACGGTTCCGCATCCAGGGCCAAGATCTTGACGGCTTCCAGTAACTCGGAAAACGATCCGACGCTGATGATGCCCAAACGGTCGAACAAGGCGCGATAGAGCTCCGGCGCGCCTGCCATCGACCCGGTGTGGCTAAGTGCGATTTGCCGTCCGGTTTCCGAGATGCCGGCCTTCAGGGCGACAATGGGGATACCCTTATTGAACGCCTTGGCCGCTGCCGCGGAAAAGGCGCGTGCATCGGTGATGGCCTCCACATAAATCACGATCGCGGAGACACGGGGGTCATCGGCCACCACATCGATGTAATCGGCCATGTCCAACACCGCCTGATTTCCGATGCTGAGCAGGTAACCAACGGGCAACGAGCGATCGCTACCGACGATGTTGATGGTGATCGTGCCACTTTGCGCGATGACGGCTATGCCGCGCTCCCACTCTTCGAAACCGTGGTTCCCGATCGCCGCGGGCACCCGGTCGAAGTAGTTGATGACACCGATGCAATTGGGTCCGACCAGGGCCGTGGCATCGCCGGCGGCGGCGATCAAGTCATCCTGCAGACGCCCTTCATCAATCTCGGCGAAGCCGGCGGTGTAGCAGACAACGGCTGGCACACCCATGGCGGCGAGCTTCGCCGTCGCAGCAACAGCGCGTTCAGGGCTGAGCGCGATGAACGCTGCATCGGGCGTGGCAGGCAAGTCTTCAAGGGAAGGCAGGCACTTGATCCCGGCGATGTCCTCATAGTTCGGATTGACGACCCAGACCTGGCCCCCAAAACCGATCTCCTGGCAGTAACGCACGCCGCCGCGCATCGCCGAACCACCAATGAACACGAGGCTCTCGGCGTTCAGCAACCGCTTGAGGTTGGCGCGGCGAACCGCGCGCGCATCCGTCACGGCGGGATCAGTGGAGTAGTTCACGGTTGACGCCTTTTCGAATGCGCTCGCGCGTACCAGCTCGGTTTTGCTCATGAAACTCGCTGTCACGCTGCGCCGCCGCCTCATCCAGGCGGACGTTACGAAACACGGGGCCGACGCCGCCCTCGTCCGCGATCGCCTGCAGCCGCGCATTCATGCCGTCTTTCTTGACGGACTGGTGGGGCTGGCACTCATGCAGGGCGGCCATGTCGCTAGCCTCGACCGTCACGGCACCCGCATCGATCGCCTCCTGCATCAACGCATCGCCCTTCAGCGTGCGACTAATGAAAAGGCTGTAGCCGCCCCATTCCTCCTCGGTCGGACCACCGCCGGGCCAGGCGTCGGAAATCGAGATGTCGGTCATCTCGCCGGTCGGGTCGGGGCAGATCTTGCAACGGAACTGGTGGGTCCAGCCGTGCGGCCCGTACCAGAACTCAAGATACGGTTCATCGAAGATGTCGCCATCCTTGGTCACCGCGCGCGTCGGGCCGGGACAGCCGAAACCGCGATACCGGAAGAGCGAGAGGTTGTCTTCGCCGCCGGGCACGCCCTGGCGGTCAAGCATCCAACGCGAGCACTGCAAATCGGCAAAGGTGCCGCACGAAAACGCCATCGTATACTTCACGAGTTCATCGACGCGCGGGTCGACCTTGCGCATGTTGTGCACGCCGGAGATATCACAGGGCTTACCGATCACCGCGAACGGTTTGCCTTTGTCGAGTTGAGCGGTGAAGTCGATCAAAGGTGAGGAGGGGCCATAGCGTGACCCCGCGCCTTCAAGAACCTGCGCGCGGTCGAACGACAGGTGGCGTTCAGTCCGCATCGGCTTTTCCTTCGACGCCGCGACATGCAGCACAAAGTCGACCTTGTTTGTTTCCAGGAGGAAGATGCCGAGCGCTGTCAGCGCACCACCGGAGGATGCGATGTGGTGGATTTCCGGGTCGCTTGCATGTCCCTTCCAAACGCGATGCCACGGCCCGAACGACGCATCGACTTTGACGTCGGCGCCATGACGATCCGGCACGACAGGTTCGTCGATCAGAGCGCCCGGGCAGGCCGCCAGGATGGCCCGCTCGGTCTCGTCGTCGAGAGCGGTTTTGATACGTGGTCGCAAGCGACCGGGCGGGTCGACCATGGTCATCTCGACCCGGTCGCCGCCGGCAATCGATTGGCAAAGACCGCATCCGACACACAGGCCATTCTCGACGATATCTTTCAGTGACTGCGGACGGTTCATGCTCAATCCCACAGGCTATAGCGACCAAGGCCACGCTTGGCGACCATGCGGCCGATAATGTCTCGCTGCACCTCGGAGGTGCCTTCCCAGATACGTTCGACGCGGACATCGCGGTAGAGACGCTCGACCGGGTTTTTGCGCATGTACCCGCGACCGCCCAGGACCTGGACGGCGCTATCGACCACCTTGCCGGCCTGTTCGGAGCAGAACAGCTTGGCCGCACTCGCCTGGGCGTGGGCGGTCTTACGATCGACGCCCCGGTCGATATCAGCAGCCAAGCGATAGACCATGCTCTGCATGGCATAGATTGCGACCGCCATATCCGCAATCATGAATCGAATGGCTTGAAAATCCTGAATCCTCTGGCCGAACTGCTCGCGCTCCCCGGCGTAGGCATTGGCGACGAGAGCCGCACGCCGGGACTGACCGATGCAGTGGGCACAGATTTCCAGGCGAGCCTCGACGAACCAGTCTTTGGTCAGTTCGTATCCCTGACCGACTTCGCCCAGGATCTCGTCGGCGCCCACCTCGACCTCGTCGAACGCCATCATTGGATGACCGAAGACGTAGTTGTGGGTGAAAGTCGGCAGCTCCTTGATGCTGACACCTTCACGCGCTGTCGGGATCAGGAACAGCGTCGGCTGGTCGGGATCGTCATCGACATGGGCATGGACGATCTGGACCTGGGAGACGTCGGCGGAGGTCGCGAACCACTTCTCGCCCGTCACGACAAAGCCATTGCCCTTGCGCATGGCCTTTGTCTTCACTTGGCGGGGGTCGGACCCGGCGCCTTCTTCAGTCACCAAAAAGGCCGAACGGATCTTGCCCGCGCACATCGGACGCAGATAGCGGTCTATCTGTTCCTTGGTGCCATGCTGCAGCGGCACATGAGGGAACGGGAGCAAAGCAAAGAGGCCGTTGGTCGCGCGACCTATCTCCTCGTGGACCAGGATCTGCTGGAGGACTGAAAACTCCTGGCCGCCATGCTCTTTCTTGATGTTGATCGCCGAGAGGCCGCAGTCAACTGCGGCGTCGCGCACATGCTGTGTTTCCGCCCAGCTCCAATGGCCGCCTCGTTCCTCAGTCGCATCCTCCAGCGGGATAAGATGATTGTCCGTAAACTCGGCGGCGCGACGGCGGATGTCACGGTCGGTATCGTTGAAGAATTCGTCCATGGAGGGGAGGGTCCGAAACGGTGTTGTTGCCGGTGGTATGGGAGGACAGCGCTGCCCCGCCGTCAATCAAAGTTACGATAGGTCATGGTCAATCCCAGCCGACATACATGTCGAGGCCGCGCTTGGCGATCTGCCCGCCCATGATGACCTTCTGGACCTCGGACGTGCCCTCCCAGATGCGCTCCAGGCGGACATCACGGTAGAGCCGCTCGACCGGGTTCTCGCACATGGTGCCGCGACCGCCGAAGATCTGGACAGCCTTGTCGACGACCCGCCAGCCGGTCTCTGAACAGAAGAGCTTGATGGCACTCGCCTTGGCATGGGCCTGCTTGCGGTCAAGGCCGGCGTCGATCTCAGACGCCACGCGGTAAAGCATGCTCTTGCCGGCCATGATCTCTGTCGCCATCTCGGCAATCATGAACTCGATCGCTTGAAACCCGATGATCTTCTGGCCGAACTGTTCGCGCTCATTGGCCCAGTCGTTCGCCAGTTCCGTCGCGCGCACAGCCATACCGATGCTCCGCGCCGCGATCGCCAACCGCGCCTCGACAAACCAGTCCTTGGTCAACTCGAACCCCTGACCGACCTCGCCCAGGATCTGAGTCGCCGGCACCTTCATGTCGCGAATAGAGAGCTCAGGGTGGCCGTGGCCGGATCGCTGCGAAAAACGGGGCAGGCGGGCGATATTGAAACCGTCGGTTCCCTTGTCGATTAGGAACAGGGTGGGTTTCGACGAGTCGCCGTCGACGATGGTCGTGAGCAGCGACAGATCGGCAAACTCGGCATTGCTGGCAAAACACTTCTCGCCGTTGATGACGTACTGATTGCCGTCGGCGACCGCGTTGGTCTCGATGCCTGCGGCGTCGGACCCTGATCCCGGTTCGGAGGTACAGAAAGCGGTAGAGAGTTCACCCGCGCAAGCCGGGATCAGGTACTTTTCGATCTGCTCGGGCGTGCCGTCCTTCAGACACATCGGCGGCTGCCAGACGCGTCCCCACAAGGCGCCCGTCGATTGGCCGACCTCTTCGTTGACGATGCATTGCTGCACAATCGTCATACCCTGGCCGCCGTGCTCGCGGCTGTGGTTGATGGCGTTCAGCCCGTGATCGCGCACGCCTTCGCGGATGGTTGCCTCCTGCTCCGGCGCCAGGCGTTCGAATTCATCAAGCTCTTCTTCCACGGGGAAGAGATAGACTCTCGTTAAGGCGCGGGCGCGCTCACGAACATCCAGGTCGTCTTTGCTGAGTGCCATGTCCATGAGAGGGCTCCCGTGTCATCTCCGCATTGCGATTCGCGACAAAATCTATAATATAATCTCCATTATGTAACCGAGATTCTGTAACATCATGCCCCGTCTTGTCGACCACGACCAACGCCGCGAAACCATTGCGGCCGCTGCCTGCAAAGCAATCGCCCGCCAGGGGATCGATGCGGTGACGTTGGGCGATATTGGCGATCAGGCTGATTGCACGACGGGCGCCATTACCCACTACTTTGCCGACAAGGATGCCGTGTTGCTGGCAGCGCTTGATCTGGTCATTAAGCGCCTCAACGACCGTATGGCGCGCGCAATCGAGCACGATCCGGTCGACCTGCGCGCGTTCCTGGCCGAATCGCTGCCGATCCGCCGGGAGAGCAGGGAAGGCATCAAGGTCTGGTACAGTTTCTGGACGCGCACCTTCTCAAGTGCCGCGCTGACCAGGCGCCAGCGTGACATGCACATCCGCTGGTATGATCGCCTTGTCGAACGGCTAACCCTGGTGGCGGATGCCGACCGCCTGAAGCCAGATGTCGACATTGCGTTCGAAGCCGAAACCATCGCCGCTTTGGTCAATGGCATCGGATTGCGGTCTGTTCTCGATGCCAAGGAATGGCCTGCCGAACGCCAGCTCGCCCATCTCGACGCCTATCTCGACAAGATCCTCGTTCAGCCGTCCTGATGGGCCATGACGAAGGCCCGCGCGAGCTCGGCGATAAAGCGGGGCCGTTCCAGCACCATCATATGCGTCGTACCGGCGACCTCGACGAAGTCGAAACCGCCGGCATGGGCGAGGTCGCGGGCGGTCAGGGCAGGCGGTACGCCATCACGCATATCGTCGCCGCCCGCCAACATCATGATCGGGCAGGCGACGGTGTCGAGCCGCTGCCACAATCCGTCATCGCGGTTCGTCGCATAGAATTGCGCCTCGACCGCAGGCGCACACGCCAGCCGCAGACCATCGCCGTCCGGGACCAAAAGCGAGGCCGCCAGCGCTTCGGTCGAGCCCGGTGCAAAGCGAGAGAACTGTTTGCGCCCGGCATATTTCTCGACGAGTTCGCCGACCGATCCAAACGTCGCCTGGCGTTTGAGTGTCCGCTCAGCAAGGCCTTGCCGACCCTGATCGAAAGCGGCGTGGGCGGGATGGTCAGGTGGTGGCATGGCGGGCGGTTCCATCAAGAAGAGCCCGGCAAACCAGCCGGGATCGATCGCTTCCAACCGCAGTGCGGTCAGGCCGGAATAGGAATGGAAGACACCCCATAGCGGCCTTTCGCCCCAGGTTTCCTTGATCGCGCGAACGACCGACTTCGTGTCCTCCATGACACGCGGGCCGTCGATACTCTCCGGCGTCACCGGCGAGCTGCGGCCATGGCCGCGCAGGTCCATCAGGACCAGGTCGCAAACTGGCTCAAGGTGGCGCCACATGGGGCAGAAACCATCGACGGCAAATCCCACACCGTGACCGACCAAAAGGCGCGGGCCGGAGGTGTTGCCGCACCGGCGGACCATGAGCTCTGTGCCGTCATCGGCCACAACCCGAAGGTCAGATGCCGTGCTCAATCAGTGATCTCGTAGTCCGCCATGTCGGCAAGGCGAAGGGCGAGCTCGCCGGCGAAATGCTCGACAAGCGCGCGGCCTTTTTCCGCCGTGGCGGCCGTCGCATCACCGACGGCACCCTGTGGGTTGATATCTTGCGCCTTCCAACCGATACCGGTGCGACCGCCATGGCCCATGCGCCGCATGGAAGAGGCCAGGCCGCGCATGCGATTCGGGAAGTCAGTGACCGCCTCATGCCGTACGAGGTCCGGGTGCAAGTGCAGCATGATCGATGTTTCGACGTCGCCGCCGTGGATACCGTAGGCAAGCTCGTCGGGGGCTATCAAGCCTTCCGGACAACCGAACGAAAAGTAGGTGACACGCCCCACCACCATGCCCAACTCAACCCGCAACCGCTTGGCGACAATGTCGACGACCTGCGGTTGCCCGCCATGGGCATTGAAGATCATCATCTTGCGCAAGCCCGCAGCGTAAACCGACCGGCCCAGTTCGATCCACGAGGCGATCAACGTCTCGGCCTGCTGACTCAGCGTTCCCGCGAAATCAGCGTGTTCCAGGCTGTCGCCGACGGCCTGTGTCGGCAGCGCAAGGACGTTGACACTGTCGTCGACGGCCTCAAGCGCCGCCGTCACGATCCCATCGGCGATCATGCTGTCGGTGCCAAGCGGCAGGTGAGGGCCGTGCTGCTCGATTGCGCCGACCGGCAGCAAGGCGATCGTTCGCGCTGCATCGAGCGCGGCGAAGTCAGTTGTCGCCAGTTCAGCCCAGCGATGCGTCATCGAAACCGTCGACAGCACGCAAGTATCGACCCAAGGCCACTCATGCTACGTGTTGCCACTGCTGGAGCCGCTGCTGCTCGAGCTGCCGCTGCTGCTGTCGCCGCTATCACCATCGCCGCCAATCCCGTCGCGTCCTTCGCCCGCGCCGCCGCCAAGGTTCCGGGTGCCTCTGGTGCCTGTCGGCAAATCCGTGGTCGCGAAGGCGGGTAGGCCGTTGCTCAAGATCACGGTGGGTACGCCGGGCTCACCAGTCGCCGTCTGACCGGCATTGACATCAACCGTTTCGCCTCCGGCCGTCGGCGTTGCCGTGGCTATGCCATCCAACACGGCGAGATCGGTCTTACCGTTCTGCGCAACCTGCACGACGATATCCGTCCCACGCAGTCCAATTGCGAGGCCGGGTGTGCGGATCAGAACGGTCTGCTTGTCGATGTCGCCGGAGATTAGATGGTAGAGCCCGCCTGTGAAGTCCGCGACCAGGCTGTCGGACGCGTTGGGATCATAGACAAAGTTATCGAGCACCAGGACCGTGCTCTCACCAATCGCCAGGGTCGTGCCATCGACAAACGTCATGTGCACATAGGCATTCGTTACGGTCTCGATGGTCTCATCGGTGAAGACCTGATGACCGCGGAAGATGGAATCGCGTGCGCCGCCGGGCGGCGTGCTATAGGCCCAGACCTCTACCAGATCGACATTGCCGATACTCTCCGGCGCTTGCGCCTGTGCCGTGCCCGCCAACACCATCAGGCAAACACCCAGCCACAGCGTGCGCCCAAGACTGATACTCACGTTACAACTCCGATTGTTCCCCGTCTGCGCTCGCCACCATGCTAACAGTTTGGCGCGTCACGTCGACCGTGCGGAGAATGATTGAATCGCCGAGGACGCGCCACGTTTGAGGTACCGCCCGCGGCCGGGCTCACCATGGACCGTACCGTCCCGCCACACGATCTCGCCGCGCGACAGGGTCAGAACCGGCCAGCCCGTCACATCAAAGCCCTCATACGGCGTATAGTCGGCGGCATCATGCAGCATCGCATGGCGAATGGTCACGCGACGGTCGGGGTCCCAAAGAACAATGTCGGCGTCGCTACCGATCGCGATGGTGCCCTTCTGTGGGTAAAGCCCATAGAGCTTCGCCGCGTTGGTCGCGGTCAGCGCGACAAAGTGGTTAAGATCAATCCGGCCCTTGTTCACGCCTTCCGAGAACATCAAGGGCAGGCGCACCTCGATGCCCGGTATGCCCGGGCTGATTTTGTGGAAATGAAGCTCTCCGGCTGACTCGATCCGACCGCCAGGCCCCTCCATGCGAAAAGGGCTGTGATCCGACGAGACCAATTGAAAGGTGCCATTCTTCAGGCCACGCCACAGATGGTCGGGATTGCCTGGATCACGGGGCGGGGGCGAGCAGACATACTTGGCGCCCTCCCAGCCCTCACGTTTGAAGTCCTCCTCAGACAGGAAGAGGTACTGTGGACAGGTTTCCGCATAGACCGGCAGGCCACGCGATTGCGCCCAGGCGATCTGCTCCATCGCTTGGGCCGATGAGACGTGAACAATGAAGACGGGTGTCTCGACAATCTCGGCCAGACTGATAGCGCGATGGGTCGCCTCTCGCTCGACGACCGGTCCGTGCGCGATGGAGAAAGAGGCCGGCTCCGTTCGACCCGCGCGCTCAAGTTGCTCGGCGAGCCATCGGATGCAATGGTCGTTTTCCGCATGCACCATGACAAAGCCGCCGTGACGCTTTGCCGTCGCCAGCACGTTCAGTATCTCGCCGTCGTCGAGGCAGAAGTCGTCATAGGTCATGAAGACCTTGAAAGACGTGTAGCCATCATGCAGCAGCCCGGGCAGTTCCTGGCCCAGAACCTGTTCGTTGGCGTCGGTCACGATCATGTGGAAGCTGTAGTCGATCAGCGACTTGCCGTGGGCCCTGGCGTGATAGTCGTCGACCGCTTGACGCAGGGTATGACCGGGCAATTGGTTCGCGAACGGAATGAATGTCGTCGTGCCGCCGCACGCCGCCGCGACGGAGCCCGACGCGAAGTCGTCGGCCAAAACCGCGCCGCCGTAGATCGGCTCGTCGATATGACAATGGGCTTCGACGCCGCCAGGTAGGACCAACTTGCCAGTCGCGTCGATTACAGTCTCGGCTTGCGATGCCGGGAGGTTATCGGCCAGCGCGGCAATGCGGCCGCCAAGCACACCGATATCCGCGACATGGGTGTCGCTTGCCGTTACCACGGTCCCGTCCTTGACGATCAGGTCAAAATCGGCCATCCGGCTCCTCCCGCCACGCCATACCTACCATACACGGCAGAGTTGCCGAAGGGAGGCCGATGATGAAAGACGCATTCAACCTGAACCCCTGGTCCGAACCTGGATTCCTGGAGGATGGCGGCGGTCACCTGCATATGGATGGCGTCGATCTGGTGGCGATCGCCGAAGAACACGGCTCGCCCCTGTTTGTCTATTCCGAGCGACGGCTGCGCCGAAACGCCAGGCGGCTGAACGCGGCATTTCGCGATCACCATGAGAACGCCAGCGTCTGCTTTGCAAGCAAGGCCTGCGCCAATCTGACCGTACTCCGCCTGATGGCGGAGGAGGGGGTGGCGATCGAGGTCAATTCCGGCGGCGAGATCGCCAAGGCGAAACACGCCGGCCTGACCGCCGACCGCATGGTGTTCAACGGTGTCGCCAAGTCCCGGCAAGAAATCGCCGATGCACTGGATCCGCCGATCAAGGCAATCAACGTGGATTCCGTCCACGAGCTCGAACGTATCGTCGAGGTGGCAAAGGCGCGCGGCGTGCGGGCCAACGTCGCGTTGCGCGCGGTGCCCCATGTCGAGGGCGGGTCCACAGCGGGCATCGAGACCGGCTCGACGCGTTCGAAGTTTGGCATGGTCGAGGACGAAGTCACTCGTTGCCTGGAAATCGCCGACAATCATCCGGACGAAGTCGCGATTGCCGGACTGCACGTCCACATCGGCTCCCAGATGACGGACATCGGCCTTTATGTCGCCGCGGCCAAGGTCGTGGCAGAGAAGGCGGCGGCCATCAAGGCGCGCTTTGGCGACGACTTCCGCCACGTCAATATCGGCGGTGGGTTCCCGATCAGCTACGTGAAGTACAATGACCAATCGCCGGACATCGGATACTTCCACAGCGACCTCGAACCGAGTGACATCGCGGCCAAGGTCGTGCCGGTGCTGGAAGACAAACTGGGGGCGGATGTCGAGATCCTGACCGAACCGGGCAGGGCTATGACAAGCGACAGCGCGCTCCTCCTGACCCGGATAGAGGGCATGAAGCGGCGCGACGGCACGACCTGGCTCTATCTGGATGCCGGCTACAACATCATCCCTGAGTCAGCATTTGGCTGGTACTTTCACATGGTGACCGCCAACCGGACCGGCGATACGGACACCCAGCGGTTCCGCGTTGTCGGGCCGCTGTGCGACTCCATCGACGTCTATTTCGATATGGAGGGCGAGGCGAAGGTCCAGGCACTGGTCGACGCGAAACCGGACTGGGCGGGCGACCGCGCGCTGCTCGAAGACAAACTCGTCCACATACCAGGCTACCGCGAGTTGCCGGCATCGACGACCAGCGGCGACATCCTTGCGCTCCTCGATACCGGCGCCTACCAGATGGAACTCACCAACCATTATTGTGGGCGGCCACGCCCTGGTGCGGTGATGGTTTGCGAGGACGGTTCGGTCAAGACGATCCGTCGCGCGGAGACGCCGGCCGATCTGTGGCGAGGCGAAGAGGGTTAAGGCGCCGTTGCGACATTGAATCTGTCAATGACAGCCGTGCGGACGCCCTCGTGTCATCGCGCGAAAACCGTCATCGTGACGGGTTACATGGCGTAAAGGCTTTTTGCTGCTGGAGCAGACCCGATTGTGACACGATGGCGTATAGACGTGCGCAAAGAAAAATGGACCACGCGCCAGAAAGGAGTCCTCCCATGCATCACCCTGGTCGATGCCTAACGCTTGTCGTGCTCGTCGTGATGGCTTTCCAGGTGCATGTCTCATTCGCGGAAGACGACGTTATGGTCGGCGTGCCCGCGGCGCCCGAAACCCAGGTAACGTTGATGAACCAGGCCTTGCCGCCGTTCTCGCGCTGGGGTTTCCGCAACATGAGCGTGCAGCCGGCCGTCATGGTTCCGCGTTCAGGACCGATCTATGAGATTCCGTATGGCGAGCCGATCGAGATTGAATTGCTGACGTTCGAGCACGACGGACAAACCATGACGGTTCTGGAAGCGCTCGAGGCGGAGAACACCGACGGGTTTCTCGTCATTAAGGACGGCGCGATCGTCTACGAACGGTACTTCGGCGACTTCACGGAACACAGCCACCACTTGTGGGCCTCATCGACTAAGTCCCTGGTTTCGATGGCCGTGGGTATCCTGATTGAAGAAGGGAAGATCGATCCAGAGGCCAAGGTCCCGACCTATGTTCCGGAACTCGCCGAAGGCGCCTTTGCCGACCTAACCGTAGGCGAGGTCCTCAACATGGTGAGCGCAATCGATTACTCCGAGGACTATGCCAACCTGACCCCGGGCTCCGTCCACTATGAGTACTTTCGACGTATCGGCCTGACGCCGGCTTTTGACCTGATGCAGATTGATCCGGCAGAAGATGGAACGCCGCGAGGAACCCTTGAGTTTCTTCCCGAGTTTCAATCAAATCCCGATCTCGAACCCAGCTACAGGTTTGAGTACCACTCACCGAATGTCGACGTCATCGGCTGGATTATAGCCCGCGTGAGCGGCACGCCACTGAACGACTTTGTTGCAGCCAACATCTGGTCGAAGATCGGCGCTGAGCATGATGCATTTTTCACGACCGATCTCGCCTTCGTGCCTGTCGCCACCGGTGGCTTTAACTCAACACTGCGCGACTTCGCCCGCTTCGGACTTGCTGTCTTGGATGACGGGACACTGAACGGCGTACGGATCTTCCCAGCTGCCTATACACATGCGATCCCGGCGGCCAGTGATGATGAGCTGTTGTTTACCGATCGCTCGGCTTACAAGGCAGACGGTTCGGCGTTTTTCGATGATCTCTTGCAGGCCTACCGGAACTTCTGGTGGATCCACGACCGCGATCTCGGTGTTTTCACGGCCCGCGGTGTGTTCGGTCAGGTTCTCTACGTTGACCGCAACACGAACACGGTTATCGCAACGTTCTCCAGCGCGCCGACGGCCTCGAATGCGGCGCGGCCCGAGAACCATGCCAAAATGGCGGCCATGAAAATGATCGCGGAGATGTAGGTTGTTCGTAGTCGGACGCCGTCGGGCCTCAGACTGGCGGCGGTTCGGCGCCCGTGCGTTCGACGATCAGTCTGTAGTGCTGGGGCTGGCGGTGATTGGCGAAGTTGAAGGTATCGTTCTTGTATTCACGGGCGGCGTCCAGATTACATTTGTGGACGATGACCTCATCCTCGATCGAACCGCACTGCGCGACGATTTCGCCTGATGGCGCGACGATGCAGCTTTGGCCGACCATGTTGAAACCTTCTTCGTTGCCGCACTTCGCGACACCCACCGCCCAGGTCGCGTTCTGATAACAGCCGGCCTGGAACACCAAGTGATTGTGGAACGGCTCCAGCGCATCAAGGTCATAGGGGTCGCCCAGACCGACCGGCGTGTTGTAGCCGCAGAACACCATCTCCACGCCCTGCAAGCCCATCACGCGCCACGTTTCCGGCCAGCGCCGGTCATTGCAGATGCACATGCCGACGATGCTGTCGAAAGCGCGGAACACCGGAAAGCCAAGATCGCCGACTTCGAAATAGCGTTTCTCCAGGTGCTGGCCCGGGCGGTCCAGAACCTCGGCATGGCCGGGTATGTGTATCTTGCGGAACTTGCCGGCAATCTCGCCGGCCTTGTCGACGATGATCGCGGTGTTGTAGCGGTGTTTTGTGCCATCGGCATCGAAAGCCAGTTCGGCATAACCCAGATGGAACCCGATACCGAGTTTCTTGGCTTCGTCGAACAGCGGCTGCGTCGCGGCGTTCGGCATGTCACGTTCGTACCAGCTGTCGATCTCGTCCTCGTCATCAATCGCCCAGCGCGGAAAAAACGTGGTCAGTGTCAACTCCGGATAGACCACAACGTCGGCGCCCCAGTCCGCCGCCTCGCGCATCATCTCCAAGAGGCGCGCCACGACCTTCTGACGTGCCTCGTCGCGCGCGATCGGTCCCACCTGAGCCGCTGCCACCTTAATCGTCCGCGTCATTCCATCCTCCTCGACCATACTGTTCGCAGGCGGCCATCGTGGCATACTCTGGCACTTGTCGAGAAGGCCGCAGGCGGAAAAGTCCATGGGCGAGCGGGTCATTGTCATCAATCCGAACAGCGACCGCGCTGTGACCGCGGCGATGAGCCGCAACCTCGACAGCCTACGATTTTCTGGCGGTCCCGAGATCTGCTGTGAGACATTGGAAGACGCACCGGCCGGCATCGAAACCGCACGCCACGCCGATCAGGTCGTGGGCCCGCTCTGCGATCTCATCGCGCGCGAGGACGAGCGGGCCAGCGCCTTCGTCATCGCTTGTTTTGGCGATCCCGGCTTGGCGTCCGCGCGAGAGACTACGCAGAAACCGGTCATTGGCATCTGTGAGGGCGGCGTTACGGTGGCGCTAAACCACGGAGAACACTACGGTATCTTGACCAATATGCCCGCTGACATTGGCCCGGGGCTACGCCAGATCCGCGGTCTCGGCCTGGATGCCCGGCTTGCCGGGATCGAGGCATGCGGGATTGCCGTAACCGAGCTCAACGACACTCAGCGCGCACAATCGGAACTCACCGCCGCCGCCCAACGCTTAAAGGACCGTGGCGCAGATGTCGTTATACTTGGCTGCGCCGGCATGGTGCCTTACGCGTCCGGCGTCGAGCAGGCCGTCGAGGTAAGAACGATCGACCCGGTACACGCCGCGACCGGTATCGCCATGACAGCGGCACGTTCGTTCCAAGCGGGAAGCTGATGTGACGGCAACAGAGGCCACGCGCGTACGCCTGACGCACAAAGTGCTGCTCGGCCACGGGGGAACGGTGTCGACGCTGTTGACGCGCAAGACGGCGGAGGCGAACGGAGGTTTGGTGCTCTACCCCTTCAATCGGGAAGCGTTGCTGGCCGGCCCGCAACAAAAGCTGCCAGCTACCGAGGTTTCGACTGTGACAATCTTTGACGATCCCCCGCAACATTCTGACACAGAATTTGCCACCTGGTCCGTCGCACCGGTCCGCGCAATCGCGCGGTGTCAAAACAGCCTTGTGGCGTCAATGCCTACTGTCACCGACCACCACGTCGCGATTGTCGATCATGACGGTCCCTGAAGACCGATCATGGTTAACGATGGCGCACCGACATCATCGAGGCCCTGTCGTGGGGTTGATGTCTTGACGAGCAAGCAGATGAAGACCTTTGTCGCGGCGCTCTATGGCGAGCAGGCCAAGACGCCGCCCGACCAGTCCCTTAAGGACATACGAGACCAGTACGAAGAGTTCGGTCGCATGTTCCCGATCGCCAAGGGTGTCTCAACGACGGATACGATCGCCGGCGGTGTTCCCGCCCAATGGCTGACTGCTGGCAACGCCCGTCAAGACAGCGTGCTTCTGTACCTGCACGGCGGCGGCTACGTCTCGGGTTCCATCTCGACCCATATCGGCATGACGTCACGTCTGTCGGGCGCGGCGAAAGCCAAGGTGTTGGCGCTCGACTATCGCCTGGCTCCCGAACACCCTTTCCCCGCCGCCGTCGAAGACGCCGTCGCGGCCTATCGCTGGTTACGCGACGAAGGCTATGACACCAGCCGTCTTGCCGTAGCGGGAGACTCCGCGGGCGGCGGACTGACGGTCGCCTTGTTGTTGGCGCTACGCCGCGAAGGCTTGCCGCAACCGGCTTGCGCCATTCCGATCTCGCCGTGGGTCGACCTTGATGGCAGCGGCGCGTGGCGCCAAGCCGACCCAGCTTGCGATCCAATCTGCGATGCCGCGGCGCTGAGCGATTTCGCTGCCGACTATGTCAAAGGTGGTGATCTGCATAACCCACTGGCGTCACCCATCTTGGGCGACCTGACAGGCCTGCCGCCGCTCCTGATCCAGGTTGGCAGTCTGGAAATTCTGCTCAGCGATGCGACAAGGCTCGCCGATCGCGCCACGGCAGCCGGCGTCGACACGACCTTGGAAATCGAGGATGGCGCCCCTCACGTCTGGCACCACGCCGTTCCCTTGCTGCCGGAAGCCATGGCGGCCATCGACCGGATCGGCACCTTTGTTCAACAACACACGGACGATTGACTATGCCGAGCGCTGAACTCGAACGCTACAAGAAGATCCTGGCCGAGGCTGTGCTGCCGGAGGATGCGACCATGGCCGAGCGAAGGGCGTCTTACGACGAACTGGGCGACGCTTTCCCGGGCGACGAAACCGTGGCGGCCGAGCGCGCAGCGCTGGGCGGCGTGCCCGGGTGGCGGTTCGATCCACCCAACGCCGATCCCGAACGCGCCATTCTTTATTTCCACGGCGGCGGCTATGCCATGGGCTCGACGAAGAGCCACATCATGATCGTCACGCGCCTGGCTGCGGCGGCGGGATGCCGGCTCCACTTCCCGGAGTACCGCCTGGCGCCGGAACACCTGTTTCCCGCCGCTATCGACGACTGCGTCGAGGCCTACCGTGCGCTCTCGCAGGAGGTGGGCGAGAGCGTACGCATCGCCGTCGCCGGTGATTCGGCCGGTGGGGGCCTGGTCTTCGCCGTCATGTTGCGTCTGCGCGATGAAGGCCTGCCGCTGCCCGCGTGCGCGGTCGCCATATCGCCTTGGTGTGACATGGAAGGTCAGGGCACGTGGCGTGCCGGCGATCCCAATCGCGATGTCTTCTTGAGCGTCGAGGAGCTGGAGGCATTCGTCGAGACGTATCTCAATGGCGAGAACCTGCGTCATCCTCATGTCGCCCCCCATTACGGCGATCTCTCAGGTCTGCCGCCTGTCTTGATCCAGGTCGGCGATACCGAGTTGCTGCTAGACGACTCGCACGCTCTGGCGAACGGCATGACGACCGCCGGCGGCACGGTCGTCCTGGAGATCGAAGAGGGGGCGCCACACGTTTGGCATCATCTGGCACCGGAGGTGCCGGAAGCCAACGCGGCACTGACACGCGCCGGCGCGTTCATCACGCAGCATGCTGGTTAGAGCATTAGCGGCCAGGAGGGGGAGCGGGCCGGCACAGATTCCGAGATAACGGAAAATGCTCTAGCTAGCGGCCAAAAAAGTTGCGGGCCGGTGAGATGCTTGGAATCTCACCGGCCCGCGACGCCAGGGCAAGGGGTCGAGCGCGTAAGTCCCTAGCCCCGGGCGTTCCTCATGCAGCGGCAACCTTTCAGCACTTCGTCCTCGATGTAGTCGAGGTAGACGTCGATCGCGGCGGAGACGATCTCCTGCTGCGAACGACCGAGACGGGCCGACGCAACCTTCAGTCGCCTGTGCGACGCGTTGGCCAATCGCGCGTGAAGTTCCGTGCGCGGACCTGATTTCGATTTCTTGCCGTTGCGCTCTAACTCAGGCGGCAGCTTGATGCCCGAACTTGAGATGCCAGGCTGCGGCTCCATTGTGTCCGAGCTGTGGCCGGATTTGGCCACCTGTGGATAAACCTCGGCGGTTGGCGCGGCCGGCGTTGGCGATGAAGCCATTTCAGGCGCGACCGTTTCAGGCGCGGCCGGCGGCGGCGCGGCAAACACCGCCATCGGACGGGCTTCGCCCTTGCGTGCCAACAGGCCGCTATGCAGAACCGCTACCTTGCCTTTGCTCATGACGCTCTATCGTCCTTGGTCATGTCAGGTGGATTTCGTCGCGACCGCGCCGGCCGAAAGGCTGGTTCGGCCTCAGGCCTTCCGGTGCGACGGGGTGAGCAACCGCAGGCGTCGGCTGCTCGACCTTTTCGACGCCGCCGGGCAGGGCGACCATGTGCTTACGGCTGATGCGATCGGACAGATAGGCCCACAGTTCGGACACTTCCTTGGCCGAGGCGCTCTCCTCATCGATCTCGGCCACCGTGCGGCCGTCGATCATGCTGGAGGCGAAATTGACCCGGTGATGAACCGTGACCGGGGCGACGGTGCCGTGCTGCGACAGGGCAATGGCGGCCTCGCCGGTGATGCGCGCCCGCGCGGTCGCGGAATTGAGCACGAAGACCATGGCTTTGCCGCGCTGCTCCAGGATCTCGATCGTCGAAGCGACGGCGCGCAGGTCATGGGGGCTCGGGCGGGTCGGCAGAATGACGAGATCGGCGAACGCGGCGACTTCAGAGATTTCGCGTGTCGCGGCAGGCGGCGTATCGATGACGACCAGCTTGAAACCTTGTTCTCTGAGAGCCATCAAATCGTCGCGCAGCGTCTGTCCGCTCGACTGAACGAAAGCCGGGGTATCGGCCTCGCGGGCATTCCACCACTGAGAAAGGCTGCCCTGGGGATCGGTGTCGATCAGAGCGACCGGACCGTGGCCCGCGCGTTCGGCCTCGACGCCAAGATGACCAGACAAGGTCGTCTTGCCGGAGCCGCCCTTTTGCGAGGCGACAACAAGAACGCGCATGGAACTCAGCATGAAGGACCCCGCGTGGCGACAGTGGATTGACAGCGCAGAAAACCCGGTGTCGCCAAGATGGCCGCACAAGGGGAGGCGCTATCGGTTGTGGGGAGACCTGAGGTCTTCCAGATGGCAGCGGACGGCTTTGTCTTGTCACAACACATGGTACGACTTCCCTTTGGTAACCCCGCTACCTTATCCTCGCTTGCCGAGGTGAAGGCCGGTGGCTTTGCGTCCCGGTGTTTCCACCGGTTTGCCTTTATCTGGGAGCCGTTACCGGCTGCCCATATCGGCGTTTCCAGCCGATGCGCGCAATGTTAAGACCTTGCGCAGAGGAATCAAGCGGACCCGCGCGATCTGTGACGGTCCTCACTACGATTCTGGAGCACGCGTCATGCACCCTGCCGACAACACCGGAGCGATACAGGAATGAAGACCGCTCTCGTCACCATAGTGCTCCTCATGATCCTCGGCGGCACCCTCTATTATGCGGTCGATGTCTGGCTGTCGCTCGAGGGTGTCGAGATGAGCGTCCACGGTATCATCGCCATCGTCTTGTGCGTGATCTTCGTAACGGGTTTAGGTGTCGGTTTGATGAGGCTGTCCTATTACAGCCACCAGCACGGCCACGACGATCGCGCCAGCGGCGGCACCGACACGGCCGAGGACGACGAGACGAGGGGATAGAACGCGGCTCGACCAAAACGAGAGAGAACAGCCACCCTAGCGCCGATTGTTGCGATGCCCGGGCGGGCGCTCCCGCAATTCGCGCGAGCGCTCTTCGATCAAGCTGAAGCTCTCGCTGATGAACCAGTGCCACGCACGCAGGAACAGCACCAGCACGACGACCAGTGCCAGGAGCGCGCTTAACGCAATCACGAGCGCCAGCCCCAGACCGGGCGCGACCAGCGCGGCGAGACCAACCGCGACATAGAGCCCCGCCGCAACGACGGCGAAGCGTCTGACATCTTTTTTATCGATACGCATGGTTCCTGGTCGCGGCCATTTAGGCTGCCCGGACCATTGCACGATTGGCCGGGCTGTGCCACACACACGAACAAAAGGGAGACGGTGTCCAACAATGCGCCCAAAAACCCACGGCATTCTCGTTCAACTCGTTGTCCTGCTCTCGTTCATTGTCCCGGCACAGGCCGAGACACAGCCGGACTGGAACAGCTTCATCGACAGCGTCCGCGCCGAGGCGTCGAGCCAAGGCGTCAGCCAGGCGACGCTCGACGTGGCGCTCAACGGCATCGAGCCCATCGACCGGGTGATCGAGCTGGACCGGCGGCAGCCGGAAGGGACCGTCACGTTCGCCGAATACATGGCAAGCCGCATGCCGCCCGCGTTGATCGCCGAGGCGCGCCGCAATTACGACGAACATCTACCGCTGCTGATCTCGGTCAGTGACGTCTATGGCGTCGACCCCGAAGCCGTCATCGCGCTGTGGGGCCACGAAACCCGTTTCGGCACCTATACCGGCGGCTTTGACGTGATTGCCGCTCTGGCCACCCTGGCCTGGGACCCCAGACGCAGCGATTTCTTTCGTCGCGAGCTCATGCACGCTCTCAAGATTTTGGATGAAGGCCATATAACAAAAGAAAAAATGGTTGGTTCGTGGGCCGGTGCCATGGGCCAGAGCCAGTTCATGCCGTCAAGCTTCATGGGTTACGCCGTCGACTGGGACAAGGACGGCCGGCGCGACATCTGGACCACGCGCGGTGACGTCTTTGCATCGGCCTCCAACTACCTTTCTAGCTATGGCTGGGAGCTTGACGAGCCGTGGGGCGCGGCGGTGAACCTGCCGGCCGGCATGGGCGCCGCGCAATCCGGACACGATTCACCGCGCCCACTGCAGGCCTGGCTCGACGAAGGCGTGACCTTTGTCGGCGCACGTCCGGCGGTCGCAGCGGACGAACCGACCACGCTCGCCATGCCGGCCGGCGAGGGTGGTCCGGCCTTCCTCGTCTTCAGCAATTATCGGGTCATTTTGCGCTGGAATCGGTCAGACTATTTCGCCATGTCGGTCGTGCGTCTTGCCGACGAGATCGTCACCCGTTAGAGTTCGCCACCACTAGATCTAGCGGGCAGGCTTGGCGTGTTTGGCGTATATCGCGGTTTTGTCCTAGTTTTCTCATCGTTTCTTGTAGCCGTGCTGGTCGCGGGATGTGCCGAAACCGAGCTTTTGGCGACGCTGAGCAAAGAAGCCCAGCGCGACGCCGATAGCGGCGGCACCTATAAGGTCGGCAACCCCTATCAGATCAACGGGCAATGGTATTACCCGGCCGAAGATCCGTACTACGACGAGGTCGGCATTGCCTCCTGGTACGGCGAGCCGTTCCACGGCAGGCGCACGGCCAACGGCGAAGTTTACGACATGAACCTGCTGACAGCGGCCCACAAGACGCTGCCGATGCCGGTCTATGTCCGGGTTACCAATCTGGACAACGGCCGCTCGCTGGTCCTGAAGGTGAACGACCGGGGGCCGTTCGCCCACGGCCGCATCATCGACGTCTCACGGCGCTCGGCCCAGCTTCTGGGCTTTGAGACGGCCGGCACGGCCCAGGTCCGGGTCCAAGTCGTCGATCCCGACACCGGCACCGCCTACGCCGCGCAGGACCCCGAGGCGCCGCCAGAGCCCGAGGTGACGACGGCCGCCATCGACCTGATCTCCGAGGAACCTGACCGGGCGATCTATGTCCAAATCGGCGCGTTTACCGAAGCCGACAACGCCCAAAAGGTCGGCCGACAGCTCGCCATGCTCGACTACGTTCAGATTTACCGCGTGGTGTCGAACGGCGTGCCGTTTTACCGGGTGCGCCTGGGCCCCTATGCCGATCTCGATCAGGCCGGCGACATGCGCTACCGTGTCATGGCGGCCGGCTATCAAGAAGCGCGTATCGTCATCGACTAACCCGGCGCAATTCTGCCCCACTCGGCGGCTAAGCGTCGGCAACACCAATCGTCCACGGATAGTGACCTCGCCATGCCCCGTCGTGTCCTTGCCAGCCTGATTGTTGCCCTTGCCGCTTTTGTTACCTGGTCGTCGGCATACGCCAATGAGACCTCGGCGCGCGAAGCGATTCTGATCGACATGTCGACCGGCACGGTGTTGTTCCAGAAGAACGCGGACGAGCCGACCTATCCGTCGTCCATGACCAAAATGATGACGATGTATCTGGTCTTCAAAAAACTCGCCGAAGGCGGGCTTAGTCTCGATGCGACCCTGCCGGTCAGCGAGAAGGCTTGGCGCATGGGCGGTTCGAAGATGTTTGTCGAGGTCGACACCCGCGTCGTGGTCGAGGACCTGATCCGCGGCGTGGTCATCCAATCAGGCAATGACGCCACCATCGTCCTGGCCGAAGGCATTTCAGGATCGGAAGAGGCTTTTGCCATCGACATGACCGACCAGGCCAACGAGATGGGCATGACAAGCTCAAACTTCCGCAATGCCTCGGGCTGGCCCGACCCTGAGCACGTTACCACCGTACGAGACCTCGCGACGCTGGCGATCAGGACGATCGAGGACTTTCCCGAGTACTACCCGTACTACGCCGAGACGACGTTCACGTTCAGCGACATCGAACAGAGCAACCGCAACCCACTGCTCTATACGGCCTCCGGTGCTGACGGCCTGAAGACCGGCCATACAGAGGCCGCAGGCTACGGGCTGACGGCCTCTGCCGAACGTGACGGTCGCCGGCTCGTTCTGGTGATCAACGGCGTCGAAAGCTCCGCCGAGCGCGCCCGAGAAGCCGAGCGCCTGATCGAGTGGGGCTTTCGCGAGTTCGATGCCTATGCGCTCTTGGAGGCCGGCGAGACCGTGACCGATGCCGAGGTCTGGCTGGGCGACGAGAACACCGTGCCACTGGTCATCGAAGAAGATCTGGTTATCACCATGTCGCGCGAGGCGCGCCGTGAAATGACCGCAAAGGCCGTTTTCGAAGGCCCGATTCCCGCACCCATCGTCGCGGGCTCACCGATTGCGACGCTGGTGTTGGAAGCACCCAACATGGAAACGATTGAGGTGCCCCTCATCGCCGGTGCCGATGTCGGCGAGCTCTCCATGTTCAGCCGATTGGGTGCGGCGATCAGCTATCTGGTGTTTGGTCCGTCGGGATCGTGATCGGCGGCCGCTTCATCACGCTTGAGGGCGGCGAGGGGGCTGGCAAGTCGACACAGGTGCGCCGCCTTGCCGAGGCGCTGAGTAGCCACGCCGACGAGATCGTCACAACGCGCGAGCCCGGCGGCGCGCCGGGCGCTGAAGCCATCCGCGCCATCCTGGTCGATGGCGATGTCGACCGCTGGGACGCGGTCACCGAGGCATTGTTGCACTTCGCCGCGCGGCGCGATCACTTGGCAGCGACGATTCTGCCGGCGCTTGAACGCGGTGCCTGCGTGATTTGCGATCGCTTCGCCGATTCGACCATGGCCTATCAAGGCATCGTGCAGGGCGCCGGGCCCGACATCGTCGACCGGCTCTACGCCATTGCCGTCGGCGACCTTCGTCCCGACCTCACCCTGGTACTGGACCTGCCCGTCGAGACCGGCTTGGCGCGGGCGGCCGAGCGGGGCGGCGCCGATCGCTACGAGCGCATGGGCCCGGCCTATCATGAGCGCCTGCGCCAGGCGTTCCTGGATATCGTCGCCGACAATCCCGACCGCTGCCGCCTGATCGACGCCACCGGCAGCGAGGATGACGTCGCGGCGTTGATCTTGGGCGAGGTCGCCGCCAAATTCGACCTGCCATGAGCAAGCCGCCAAAAACCGACACCAACGTCGACGACGACCTGGCGCCGTCGCCCCGGGCCAATGCCGAGCTGATCGGCCACCAGGACGCCGAACGCCTGTTCCTGGATGCCGTAATGGCCAACACGCTTGCCGGCGCCTGGCTGCTGACCGGTCCGGAAGGTATTGGCAAGGCAACCTTGGCCTATCGGCTGGCGCGTTTCGTGCTGGCTGACGGCGCCGGTCAGGATCTCTTCGGGACACCGGAAAGCCTGAACATCGAGGCAGATGACCCGGTGTTCCAGCGCGTCGCCGCCGAAGGCCACAGCGATCTCTTGACCGTTGAGCGCGTACCCAACCCGAAAACCGGCCGGATGCGCAGTGAAATCGTGGTCGACGATGTCCGCCGCATGACGCCGTTCTTCCGGACGTCGGCGGGCGAGGGGGGTTGGCGCATTTCCGTCATTGACGGCGCTGAACTGATGAACGCCAGCGCAGCCAACGCGGCGTTGAAGATGATCGAGGAACCACCGGCCAAGTCATTGGTCCTTCTGGTCAGCCACGCACCCGCGCGGTTGTTGCCGACCATCCGCTCGCGCTGCCGTTCCGTCGCTCTGAAACCGTTGAAGACCGAACAGGTCGCCCTGTTGCTGGAACGTTATCGCCCTGACCTTGATGCCGCTGACCTGGCGCCGCTTTCCCGTCTGGCGGACGGCAGCCCGGGCAGGGCACTCAGACTGGCCGACCTTGGCGGGCTCGGTCTTTACCGGGACCTGCTGGGCCTGCTCGCCCAGCTGCCGAAGCCGCGTGCTCTCGACGTGCACGGCCTGGCCGACCGACTGGGTCGCCCGACCAATGATCTGGCCTTCCGCACCACGCTCGATCTCTTGCGTTGGTGGCTGGCGAACCTCGTCCGCTTCGGCGCCAGCGGTGAGAACGCGGCCGCGGTACCCGACGGCGAACGGGAGTTGATGGCCCGGTTGAACGCGTCCCACGGTCTTGAACGCTGGATAGACGTGTGGGAAAAGGTGGGCCGGCTCCAGGAGCGGGCCATCAGCGTCAATCTGGACCGTAAACAGGTTGTTCTGAGCACGTTTGACGCGATGGAACAGGCCGCCCGCTCTTAACCGCCCTATGTTTTGCCGGAAGAACAAACGCCAGCACGGGAGTCTCGGATGACCGGGGACCGCAGCTACTACATCACGACGCCGATCTATTACGTCAACGACAACCCGCATATCGGCCACGCCTATACGACACTGGCCTGCGATGTCATGGCGCGGTTCAAGCGGCTGGACGGCTATGACGTGATGTTTCTGACCGGCACCGACGAGCATGGCCAGAAGGTCGAGAAGTCGGCCCATGACGCCGGCGTCGACCCGCAGGCGTTTTGCGACCGCGTGTCTCAGCGCTTCCGCGACCTCGAACATTTGTTCGGTTACACCAACGATGACTTCATCCGCACGACCGAGCCGCGCCACAAGGCCTCGGTCCAGGCGCTGTGGACGCGTCTGTTAGATGCCGGCGAAATCTATCTGGGCAAGTATGCGGGCTGGTATTCGGTGCGCGACGAGGCGTTCTATACGGAAAGCGAGCT
This sequence comes from Pseudomonadota bacterium, assembly GCA_039028155.1. Taxonomy (NCBI): domain Bacteria; kingdom Pseudomonadati; phylum Pseudomonadota; species Pseudomonadota bacterium. The sequence goes on along the minus strand of JBCCIS010000028.1, from coordinate 34,057 downwards.
CGTTGACGGTCCCGACGGCGGGAAGATCGCCCCGTCGGGCGCTCCGGTCGAATGGGTCGAGGAGCCCAGCTACTTCTTCAAGCTTTCTGAGTGGCAGGACCGGTTGCTCGCACTCTATGACGCCCATCCCGACATGATCCTGCCGGCGACGCGTCGCAACGAGGTCATCAGCTTCGTTAAAGGCGGACTTCAGGATCTCTCGGTCAGCCGAACCAGCTTCAAGTGGGGCATCCCGGTGCCCGACGACGACGACCACGTTATGTATGTCTGGCTCGACGCCCTGACCAACTACATCACCGCCGTCGGTTTTCCCGATGAGGAAAGCGCGCTCTTCAAAAAGTTCTGGCCCGCCGACGTGCACATGGTGGGTAAGGACATCCTGCGTTTTCACGCGGTTTACTGGCCGGCCTTTCTGATGGCCGCCGGCATCGAACCGCCCAAGCGCATCTATGCCCACGGCTGGTGGACCAACGAGGGCCAGAAGATCTCGAAGTCGCTGGGCAACATCATCGACCCGCACCAGATCGTCGAGGAGTACGGCCTCGACCAGGTCCGCTACTTCCTGCTGCGCGAGGTGCCGTTCGGCAATGACGGCGACTTTTCCCACGCCGCCATGATCCATCGCGCCAACGGCGACCTGGCCAACGACTTCGGCAATCTGGCCCAACGCGTGCTTTCCATGGTCGCCAAAAACTGCGGCGGCTCGGTGCCCGACCCCGGCGACTACAGCGACGACGACACCGCGCTGCTGGGGGCCGCCGACGGGTTGTTGGACGAGGTGCGCGGCCACCTGGACGTCCAGGCCTTCCACCTGGCGCTGACGGCGATTTGGAAGGTGGTCGGCGAGGCCAACCGCTATGTCGACGAACAGGCGCCGTGGGCACTGCGCAAGACCGATCCTGCGCGTATGGCGACCGTGCTCTACGTGCTCTCAGAGACGATCCGCCACCTGGCGCTCCTGACCCAGCCCTTCGTGCCGGATGCCGCGTCGCGCATGCTCGACCAGTTGGGCGTGTCTGACGACAGGCGCGGCTTCATCGCGCTCAGCCCCCACCATCGCCTGGTGCCGGGCACGGTCCTGCCCAAACCGGAGCCCGTTTTCCCGCGTTACGTGGAGCCGGAGGAGGGCGCCGCCTGATGCTGGTCGACAGCCACTGCCATCTGGATTTTCCCGATTTCGCCGACGAGCTCGACGCCATCGTGGCACGCGCTCACGAAACCGGCGTCGGCGTGATGCAGACGATCTGCACGCGGCTGACCAAGTTCGAGCAGGTCCGCGCCATTGCTGAGCGTTACGACAATATGTGGTGCTCAGTTGGCGTCCATCCGCACAACGTCGAAAGCGAAGGCATCGCAGACCCCGAGACCATCATCAGCCTGGCCGACCATCCTAAGGTTATCGGCATCGGCGAGACCGGCCTCGACTACTTCTATGACCACAGCCCGCGTGAGGAACAGCGTGAGAGTTTCCGCGCTCATATTGCCGCGGCGCGCGAGACCGGCCTGCCGCTGATCGTGCACACGCGCGATGCCGACGACGACACCATGGCGATCCTGGAAGACGAAATGGGGAAGGGTGCCTATCGCGGCCTCATCCACTGCTTCAGCACCTCACGCGAACTGGCCGAGAGGAGCTTGGCCATCGGGCTCTCCATTTCGCTGTCCGGGATCCTGACCTTCAAGAAGGCCGAGGAGCTGCGCGAGACCGCACAGGCCGTGCCACTCGACCGGCTGCTGGTCGAGACCGATGCGCCGTACCTGGCGCCAATGCCTTATCGCGGCAAACGTAACGAGCCGTCTTATATCAATAAAACCGCATCGTTACTGGCAGAATTAAAAGGCGTATCGGAAGACGCGTTGGCAACGGCGACGACCGATAATTTCTTTAATCTGTTCTCTAAAGCGTCTGATCCACGCCTTTGATATGAAAGTAATAATCTTGGGCTGCGGTCCATCGGCGGGTGTACCGCAGATCGGCGCGGTGTATGACGATGCTTATCTGGCGGATCCGCGTAATCACAGGACCCGGTCGTCACTCCTGATTGAACACGCGGGAACGCGAATCCTCGTCGACACGTCGCCGGATCTTCGCCAACAGTTGCTGCGCCAAGGCGTCACAAGCGTCGACGCGGTTCTCTACACCCATGCCCACGCCGACCATAGTCACGGCATCGATGACCTGAAACGCGTGTGCCGGTCGGCCGACAAAGCTCTGCCTGCCTATGGCAACCGCCAGGCGATGAGCGCGCTGAAGGAGCGGTTCGGCTACATATTTGAGCCGATGAACGCCAATTTTGGCTGGTACAAGCCGCATTTGCTGGAAAACGTGATCACGACCGAACCATTTGATATCGGGCCGATCCGCGTCACGCCATTCGCACAGGACCACGTTGTCATGGAGACCCTGGGTTTCCGCTTTGATGCAGACGGTCAAAGCGCAGCGTATTCCATTGACCTCAAGCACCTGGACGATGCGGCGTTCGACATCATCAACGGCGTCGACCTGTGGGTCGTCGACTGCCAGAACATGGAAGAAAACCCGATCCATTCCGACCTCAAGCGCACGCTTGCCTGGATCGAGCGCGCCAAACCACGCCGCGCAGTGCTCAGTCACATGTCCGACGACATCGACTACGCGACGGTGGACGGCCTGACGCCAGGGCACGTACAGCCGGGTTATGACGGGTTGGAGATCAGCCTCTAAGCAAGGCTGGCTTTAACACACCCTCTATTTTCCATAATATATATTATGCGACTTATATGTGCGATGTCTGACGGTGTCCCCGCGCTGAAAACATCGCCTCTCGAACGTACTGCCCTCGGTGTTGTCAGGCCGCCGTTGACGGGTCGTACCATCCGATCCCAGCGTCGGGCAGCCAGCGCGTCTTCTGCTTTGGCTCCAGGAAGTTCTGCATGCCCCATTTGCCGAGCTCGCGGCCCATGCCGCTCTTCTTGACACCACCCCAAGGCGCTTGAATGACGACCACCTGATTGCAGTTTTGCCAGGTAATCCCGGCGTCCAGCTGATCGGCGACGCGTTCGGCGCGCTCCGTGTCCTCTGAAAGAACGGTCGCCGCCAGACCGTAAGGCGTGTCGTTGGCGAGCCTGACGGCCTCGTCCTCGTCGGAGAACGCCATGACGCTCAGAACGGGACCGAAGATCTCCTCGCGCCATACCGACATATCCGGTGTCACGTCGGTCAGTATTGTCGGCTGCAGGAAATAGCCGGTGTTCAGGCCGTCGGGCCGGCCGCCGCCCGCGAACACCGTGGCGCCTTCCGTTTGCGCGGCTGCGACGTACCCTGTCACCTTGTCGTACTGCGCGGCATTAACCAAGGGGCCCATCTGCACGCCATCGCGCGTGCCATCGCCGACGACGATCGATCCGGCAAGCGACTTGAGCCGTCCGAGAAAATCGTCGGCAATCCTGTCTTGGATCAGCAAGCGCGATGTCGATGTGCAGACCTGCCCTTGATTGACGAACGCGCCGAAGGCGGTCCATTCGACGGCGCGATCAAGGTCGACGTCGTCGAAGACGATGATTGGGTTCTTGCCGCCCAGCTCAAGACTGACCCGCTTCAGGTCCGCAGCCGCCATTGCCATGACGCGCCGTCCCGTCACCGTGCTGCCGGTAAACGAAATCTTGTCGATGCCGGGATTGGTAACGAGCGCCTCGCCGGCGTCCGGGCCGGTTCCCGTGACAATGTTGATGACACCGGCGGGCATGCCGGCATCGACAGCAATCTCACCCAGCATCAGAGCCGTCAGTGAGGTGAACTCCGAAGGCTTGACGACACAGGTGCAGCCGGCGGCGATGGCTGCGGCGACCTTCCACGTGAACTGCTCAATCGGATAGTTCCACGGCGTGATCATGCCGATGGCGCCAACCGGGCGATAGGCGACGGTCGTGCGCAGAAAATCGTCCGGCAGATCGACTGCTTCCTCACCGTTCTCATCGAGCTGATCGGCAAGGTCGGCATACATTTCGTAAATCTGGGTGGCCGTATCCACGTCGAAATAGGATTCCGGCAGCGGCTTGCCGTTGTCCTTGGTCTCCAGTTGAGCGAGGTCGTCGCGGCGAGACTTGATGCCCTCGGCGAACCGGCGCAGATGCGCGGCACGCGTCTTGCCGTCCGTCTGTTTCCAGCCGCCGTCGAAGGCGCGCCGCGCCGCATCGACCGCCTGTTCGACGTCCTCGGCGTTTGCCGCAGGAATCGACGCTATGACCGACTCATCGGCCGGGTTGGTGCAGTCGATGGTCCGACCGGTCGCGGCACCTTTCCAGGTGTTCTCAATCAGCATGTCCGTGCGCAAAGTCTCGTCCCTCCCCCTTGATCATCGTGTTCGAGACGCCCCTTTGCCGGGCACATCCTAGCGATACCGGCCTTGTCGACAAGGCCGATGACGGTTTTTGCTTTGCTTTGCCGTGCTAAGGCGTACGCGACGCCGTTAAGCGGTTTTCGGCCGCTCGAAACGGATCGCCACACGCACCAGGATGTAGAGCATGACGGCGTTCAGCACGTGCCACATGAAGTGCGTGCCCAGCGGCCCGTGGTCATGGCCGACATGGGTGTGGTCGCAGACGTGGAAGTCGACGCTGCGGAACGCCAGAGAGACCGCGAACACGCCGGCCGCGGCCAACAAACCCCAACCGGTTGGCTTGTCGCCGCGCGCGACCAGCCAGCCACCGATCAACATCAGCGCGATGAACGCCGGGAAGTAGCCGAGCGACCCGTTCAGACAGCGTTCGCCGTCGCACAGGATTTGGCCGGCGAGCACATAGGCCACGACGAAGACGACGAGCCCGACACCGGTCCACAGCCAGGTGGCGCCCAGATACCGGCGCAGCGCGACAGTCAGATAGCTAAGCATCATGATGGCGATCGGCAGGACGTCGGCCAGACCCGCCCAAGGTGTCGCGTAGGTGTGGAACAGGAAGCTGCCGATGCCGATGATACAGACCAGCGCCGCCAGCCAATAGTCGACCAGGCGCCGACTGCCGGCCGGCTGGCGCGCCAAGAGGTAAAATGCGGCCAACCCGGCGATGACAAAGGCCGCGTTGGTGACCGCGTTGATCGGCTCGGCCCAGAAGCCCGGATCCAGGCCACGCTCGCAATAGTTAAAGATCTTGTCGTCCATGGCGCGCTACCGGCTCCCTGCGCTAGAGCAGATCATGTTTTGATGGAATCGCTTCGCGATTCCGTCAAGGCAGGTGAATCTGCTCGACTCATAACCATGATCCGCCCTAAACGCGCCCGACGGCGCCGTGGAAGAAGTAGATCCCCATGCCGACAGTGAAGACGATCTGGCCGCCCAAGGCGTGCAGCAGGCAGGCCATGCCGAATGACTGCCGGCTGGCATAGGCCCAGGCGAAGATGGCGCCGGCGGCCGTCGTCAGCACGACCGCGGGCCAGTTCCAGTAGAACAGATGCGCCAGGCCGAAGAGACCGGCGTTCAACGCGATCGCAACGCCGATGTTGGGGAACAGATGGCCGTAGCGCTCAAAGAACAACACCCGAAAGACGAGCTCCTGGGGGATCGCCGAGACCAGCGGATAGGCGACCATCACGACAAGCCACATCTTTGTCTTGCCCTGGGGAAAGCCGAACAACCGCTCCGGCACCAGCCAGACCGTCAGCGCAATACAGACGGCGATCGCGATGACGACAAAGACCGCCACCACGACCCAGTCGATGCGCAGCCCCCGGCGCGACACCAGATCGCGCCAGCGAAACCCGGGCGTGATGCTGAGCAGCACAATACCGATGACGGCGACCGTGGCCAGGGCGGGCCACATGAAGCTGCTGGGCAGCTCAGTTGCCATGATGACTGGCGCGGCTATGAACAGCAGCAGCAACTCGGCCCAAAGCCGCAGATTTCTGCCCGTCGGCGGCGCCATGGCAACCGCCTGGCCTTCACTACGAGATTTTATGGGAATGCCCTTCTTGGATAGATTTACCAGAAACTATCGGCCCGCTGGGCCCTATACGTGGTGATGCGCGCGCCGGTTCAAAGACCCCAGTGTGTCGTCATGATACACGGGCTGGTCATAGCGCACACATCGCTGTAGCAAAAGCACGGAACCTCCCTTCCCCCAGCGACGGAAACGTCACCGCATGAGCGACATCCAACGCCTACTTGATATCATGGCAAGCCTGCGCAACCCCGATGGCGGATGCCCCTGGGATGTCGCCCAGGACTTCCGCACCATTGCTCCCTATACGATCGAGGAATCCTATGAGGTCGCCGAGGCGATCGAGAACGAGGATTGGGTGGCGCTTCGGGGCGAGCTGGGCGACCTGCTGTTCCAGGTCGTGTTTCACGCGCGCATGGCCGAAGAGGCCGGCCACTTCGACTTCGGCGATGTCGTCACCGAAATCAGCGACAAGATGGTGCGCCGCCACCCTCATGTCTTCGGTGACAAGACGAGCATCGACGGCGCGGATCAGCAGACCGCCGCCTGGGAAGACATGAAGGCGGCAGAGCGCGCCGAACGCGCCGAACGCGACGGCCGGCGCGCCAGCGTGCTGGATGGCGTGAGCGCCGCCCTACCCGCTCTGACGCGGGCCGAGAAGATCCAGAAACGCGTCGCCCGCGTCGGCTTCGACTGGCCCGACGCAACGCGCGTTCTTGTCGACGTCGACGAGGAACTCGATGAGCTAAAGGAAGAGATCGCCGCCACGGCACCCAACGACAGGCTCGAGGACGAGTTGGGCGACCTGCTCTTCACCATCGTCAACCTGGCGCGGCATCTGGAGGTCGACGCCGAGGCTGCACTGAGGCGCACCAACGCCAAGTTTCAGCGCCGCTTCCGCTATGTTGAGTCACGCCTGGAGGCCGATGGTCGTGCTCCAGAAACGAGCACGCTGGAGGAGATGGACCAGCTTTGGCACGAGGCCAAGGACGCCGAGCACCAGGCGGCCGAGTAACGCCTAACCGTCTCGGCCGGCAACCATTCGCTCGTAGCGGGCCAGGTCCTTTGGGTCGAGGCCAACCTTCACGCGGATGGCGGCTTCGTCGTCGCGCCGCTCCAAGACCTCGCCGTGGCTGTAGAGAAACGCCATCGCGCGGCCATCCTCGACCGGCACGACCAGATCGACAACCCGGCGCCCGTCAATCAACCGCTCGTCGAGGACCGCCATCAGGTGCTCGGTCCCCTCACCTGTGACCGCCGATATCGCCACCGTGTCCGAGCGACGGCGCACCACGGCGTCGACGCGCTCGCGCTCTTCCGCATCCAACAGGTCGATCTTGTTCTGCACCTCGACCAAGCCGTCAGCCTGAATTTTATCGTCCAGACCCAACTGGGACATGACATCAAGCACGTCCTGTTTCTGGGCTTCCGTGTCGGGGTCGCTGATATCGCGCACATGCACAATCACGTCGGCCTCGATGACCTCCTCAAGGGTCGCGCGGAACGCGGCAACCAGCATGGTCGGCAGATCCGAAATGAACCCGACGGTGTCGGAGGCGATGACCTTGCGGCCGGACGGCAGCGTGATACCGCGCATGGTCGGATCAAGCGTCGCGAAGACTTGGTCGTCGGCATAGACGGTCGCGCCGGTCAGACGGTTGAACAGAGTCGACTTGCCGGCATTGGTGTAGCCGACCAGGGCGACGATCGGGTACGGCACCTTGCGGCGCGCCTGGCGGTGCTGTTCGCGGGTGCGCACGACCGTCTCCAGTTCGCGCCGGATCCGCGCCAAACGTTCATCAATCAGGCGCCGGTCGACCTCAAGCTGGGATTCGCCGGGGCCGCCGACAAAACCCAACCCGCCGCGTTGGCGCTCCAAATGAGTCCATGAGCGGACCAGGCGGCTGCGCTGATAGCTGAGCGCCGCCATTTCGACCTGCAGCACGCCTTCCTTGGTGCGCGCGCGCTCGCCGAAGATATCCAGAATCAGCCCGGTTCGGTCGATGACCTTGGCGTTCCAGGCCTTTTCCAGATTGCGTTGCTGAACCGGCGACAGTGACCAGTCCACCACGACCAGACCGATTTCATCGGCTGCGATGTCACCAGCCAGTCCCTCGACCTGTCCCTTGCCGAACAAGGTGCCGGGCTTGGGCGTGCGCACGGCAACAGCGCGCGCCTCAACAACCTCAAGGTCGATGGCGCGCGCCAGTCCGGCGGCCTCCTCCAATCGCTGGGTCTCGCTGCGCTGGTTGCCAGGCAGCAGCGGGCACAGGATCAGCGTGCGGGTGGCCGCTTGCTTCGGCTGGTTGGACTCAGGCGTTGGCGGTCTCCTCGGCCTCTTCCTGATCGAACAGGCGAACCGGTGCTGAAGGCATGACGGTCGAGACCGCGTGTTTGTAGACCAACTGCGAATGGCCGTCGCGGCGCAGCAGCATACAGAAGTTATCGAACCAGGTGATCACACCCTGAAGCTTGACACCGTTGACGAGGAAAATCGTCACCGGCAGCTTGTTCTTGCGTACGTTGTTGAGAAACGTGTCTTGCAAATTCTGAGGCTTGTCGTTTGACATGCCGTGCCACCTCCCCCTCTTTTTTTTGTCGGTTCCGATGTTGTTGTTGGCTGCGTTGCCTTCGGACCGATCTATCGTTGGCGGGCTAGCCTAGGCCGGGGACCCCGATCCGTACAACCCCCCAAAACACATGGTTGCGAATACCCGAGAATCCAACGGTTAAGTTGCCGGTTGTCTGATTTCGCGAATGAAATTGAGATACGCGCCCAACAGTGTCCTTGTCACGGTGCCCGGATGGCCGTTGCCGATGGTGACGTCATCGATCTGTGTGACCGGTTTCACAAACGACGTGGTGCTGGTCAAGAACGCCTCGCGCGCGCTCTTGGCCTCGGCCAGGGTGAACGGACGTTCGACAACCTCGATCCCGTGTTCCTTTGCCAGCTTGATCACACGATCGCGAGTGATGCCCGGCAGGATCTCGTTGCTGAGCGGTCGCGTCACGACGCGGCCATCCTTGTCAACAATCCAGGCGTTCGACGCGCTACACTCGGTGACATAGCCGTCATCATCGACCAGGAAGGCTTCATAGGCCCCTTCTTTGGCAGCGGCGGTCTTGGCGAGCGCGTTGGGCAGCAGCGACACGGTCTTGATGTCGACCCGGCCCCAGCGGATGTCGGGTTGGGAAATGACCTTGACCCCGTCGACCGCGTCAGCGTCGCTCGGAAGCGGGACGGACTTTGCCGTGCAGACGACGGAAGGCTCCAGGTCGCCGTTGTCATAGACGTGGTTGCGCGGCGCCGTGCCCCGGTTCACCTGCAAGTAGACCATGCCGTCCTTCACACGGTTCCGCTTGATCGTCTGATTCATGATGTGAATCAGCGCACGGCTCGACATCGGCTGGGGCATGTCCAACTCGCGCAATGACCGCTCCAGCCGAACCACATGCCCTTCTAGGTCGATCATGCGGCCGCCAACGACCAGCGTCACCTCATAGACGCCATCGGCGAACACATGGCCGCGGTCGTCGATGCTGACCTGCGCCTTGTTGTGCGGCACATACCGCCCATTCACATAAGCCACACGTGACATTGTGTCCTCGCACTTCGCTCGTTTTGATTCTGCTTGATGCCGAGCCTAGCCCCACCCCCTTTATACCCGAGGTCGGACGGGATCAGAAGAACTCCAATCCGACCGAGAAGAGCTTTTCGACCTTACGCACCAGATCGGCATTGGTGAACAGCACAACGCGGTCCTTGGCCATGATAGTGGTGTCGCCGCGCGGAATGATGACCTCGCTACCGCGCACGATAGAGCCAATCAGAATACCTTTGGGCAGTTTGATATCCCGGATGCGCTTGCCGGCGATGCTTGACGTATCCAAGGCCTCGGCCTCGATAAACTCGCCCGCGCCCTCGCGCACGCTGTGGACGCCACGGATACGGCCTCGGCGCACGTGCTGCAGAATGGTCGACACCGTAGAGCCGCGCGGGTTGACGACAACGTCGATACCCAGATTGCCGACCAGCGGCCCGTAACTCATGCTGTTGACCAGGGTGATGGCCCAATCGGCGCCAAGTCGTTTGGCCAAAAGGGACGAGAGAATGTTCACCTCGTCGTCGTTCGAGACGGCGACCACTGCTTCCGACTGGCTGACATTGGCTTCGCTCAGAATCTCCTGTTCCAGCGCGTCGCCCAACAGGACCGTGGTGCGGTTAAGCGCGTCGGCAACGCTCCGCGCGCGGTGCTCGTCGACCTCGATCAGTTTGGCGCGGACATCGCCATGTCCGTCTTCCAACTCTCTGGCCACGAAAAGCCCAATGTTGCCGCCACCGACAATGATGACGCGCCGCGCTTCCGGTTCGTCATGGCCGAACGCCACCATGCCGCGGCGCACGTGTTCGGTATCGGCGACAAAATAGACCTCATCGCCCTCGCGCATCTCCATTTCCGGACGCGGCACGATCAGTTCGTCGTCGCGAATGATGCCGACGACGAAGATATGCAGATCCGGGAAGAGTTCGGTGAGCTCATAGAGCGGGGTATCGACCACCGGGCAGTCGGGCATGCAGCGCACGGCGATCGCGCGCACCTTGTCGCCGGCCATCGGGATCACATCCAGCGCGCCCGGCACCTCCAGGCGGCGAATAATGGCCCGCGCCACCTCGACCTCCGGAGAGATGATGACGTCGATCGGCATGTGGTCGCGGCTGAACATGTTGCGCCACGCCGGGTCCAGATAGGACTGATGGCGCACCCGGGCGATCTTGGTCGGCACGTTGAACTGCGAATGGGCTACCTGGCAGGCAACCATGTTGACCTCGTCCGCGTGGGTAACGGCGATCAGCATGTCGGCATCGTCGGCGCCAGCCTCTTGCAAGACCGGCGGATGAGAGGCAAAGCCGACCAGCCCCTTGACGTCGATGGTATCCGTCACGCTCTTAACCCGGCTCGGGTCCATGTCGATGACGGTGACGTCGTTGGCCTCGCTCGCCAGGTAACGCGCGATGTTCAAGCCGACCTGGCCGGCGCCGCAAACGATAACTTGCATGGTCGTTGCCTACTTTCAGGCGCGGTTCGACTGAGCCACGGCACGCGGCTCATCACCAACGCCAAGCGCCTTGAGCTTACGGTGCAGGGCCGACCGCTCCATGCCGACAAAGGTCGCGGTCCGCGAAATGTTGCCGCCGAAGCGAACGAGCTGCGCGTTGAGATACTGCCGCTCGAAGACCTCACGCGCCTCGCGCAGCGGCATGGTCATCAATTCCGCGTCATCTTCGGTGCGCATCGGGAGAGGCGATCCCGCCGCGATCTCCGGCGGCAGCATGTCGGCGGTGATCCGGCCACGCTCATCTTCCGGCGCCATGATCAAGAGCCAGTCCATGACATTGCGCAGCTGCCGGACATTACCGGGCCAGTCGGCTGCCCGAAGCGCAGCCATCGCGTCCTCGGATATCTCGCGCACCGGCAACCCATGGTTCTCGGCCGCGCGCTCCAGGAAATAGCGCGCGAGATGGGGAATATCCTCGCGCCGTTCGGTCAGCGCGGGCACACGAAGCGGCACGACATTGAGGCGGTAATAAAGATCTTCGCGGAACGTCCCGGCCGTGATCTCCGCCGTCAGGTCCCGGTTCGAGGCAGCGATAACGCGAACATCGACCTCGATCGGTGCGCCGCCGCCGACGCGCATAAACGTCTGTTCCTGGAGAACGCGCAGGATCTTGCCCTGGGTTTCCAACGGCATGTCGGAGACCTGATCCAGGAACAAGGTGCCGCCATGCGCCAGCTCAAACGTGCCGGTCGTGCTCGGCGTCTCCGGGCCCAGCGCACCCTGTTCTACACCGAACAGTTCCATCTCCATGCGATCGGGCGCCATGGTCGCCGCGTTGATGACGACAAAAGGCCCCTCGCTGCGGGTCGACTGGCGATGCAGTAACCGCGCCACGACTTCCTTGCCGGAACCGGCGGGACCGGTGATCAAGACGCGGCTGCCTGTGGGCGCCACCCGCTTGACTGCGGCACGGACCTGATTGAGTTCGCCGGAATCGCCGACCAGGTCAAATTCGGTTCCCGCGCGCTGCCGCAGCTCCGCGACCTCGCGCTTCAGCCGAGCCGCTTCGATCGCCCGTTCGACCACCAGCAGCAATCGGTCGACCTGAAACGGCTTCTCGATGAAGTCGTAAGCACCCTTTTTGATAGCCGAAACAGCCGTTTCGATATTGCCATGACCGCTGATCATGATGACCGGTAGGCCGGGATACTCCTCGACGACCACATCGAGCAGCTCCAACCCGTCCATCTCGCTGCCCTGCAGCCAGATGTCCAGGATCAGAAGCGACGGACGACGGGCTGCGAGGGCCTCCAGAGCCGACGTGCTGTCGGCGGCCCCGCGCGTGACAAACCCTTCGTCGTCCAACAGGCCGCCCAGCGCGGTGCGGATATCGGCCTCGTCGTCGACGATCAGAATGTCATGCGCCATGGCCAGCCACCTCCCGCAGCGCGGAGCCTTGCGGTGAACGCTGCGCATCGCCGCGCTGGGACAACAGACTGATTCGCGCGCATGCGCCACCTTCAGGGCTGTCACCGAGCGTCAACGTGCCGCCATGTTCGGCAACAATGCGTTGGGCGATCGCCAATCCCAGGCCAGTACCTTTTTCTCGGTGCGTCACATAAGGCTCGAACAGTTTATCGCGCGATCCGGCTGGCAGGCCGCGGCCGTTGTCGTGGACCTCGATGATACAGTGGTCGTTGTCTTCGGCAACCTTGACCCTGATCCGACCGGCCGGCGCCGCAGGATCTTTTTCCTGGCGCGCTTCGATCGCATCGATCGCGTTCTGGATCAAGTTGTTGAAGACCTGCCCAAACTGCCGGGCATCACACTGCACCGCGACGGGTCCGTCGGGCAGCTCTCTGACGAACGTAATACCGGTGTCGCCGACTTCCTGCAACGTCACGGCATTATCCATTAGCCGCACCATGTCTTCAGACGCGAACTCCGGCGTCGGCATGCGCGCGAAGTTCGAGAATTCGTTGACGATGTGCCGGAGATCGCCGACCTGACGCACGATGGTATCGGTGCACGCGGCAAAGACATCGGGGTCCGTTTTGACTTCGCTCATGTACTTGCGCTTAAGCCGCTCGGCCGACAACTGGATCGGGGTCAGCGGGTTCTTGATTTCATGCGCGATCCGGCGCGCCACATCGGCCCAGGCCGCCTTGCGCTGCGCGGCGATCAATGGCGTGATGTCGTCGAAGGTGACGACATACCCCATGCGCTCAATCTCTTCCGTGCCGCCCTCCCCGACCTGATCGATCGTCGACTCCGCGGTGATCCTGACGGTCAGGTTGCGCGTCATGCCCAGTCGTTCGATTTCAACGTCGCCGTCAACGCGCGACAGGTGATCGCGCATTACCGCATCGAGCAAGCCGCCGACCTCGGGCAGTACTTCTGCCAGCGAACGACCGATCATCTCATCGGGCGACAGACCCAAAAAATCGGTCGATGAGCGGTTGGGGAGTTCGATATTGCCGTCAGCATCCAGGCCGATCACACCGGCGCTGACGCCCGACAGCACGGATTCGGTGAACCGGCGCCTTGAGTCGATCTGGCGGTTGGCCTCGATCAAATCCCGCCGCTGGGCCGAAAGCTGGCCGGTCATCCGGTTAAAAGCGCGGCTCAGTGTCCCCAGCTCATCGGACGCACCGGCATCGGGCACCCGCGCGGTCAGATCGCCGGCCCGGACTCGCTCGGCCGCGGCGACCAGCGCGATCACGGGGCGAACCAGCCGGGTCGCGAAGTTGAGCGCGAACCAGATCGCGGCGAACAGCAACAGCAGTGCCGAGACGACATAGACGAGCGCGAAGACGATCTGCAGATCCGACCGCCGCCCTTCCAGCACCTGGAATTCACCGACGGCCTGCACGACCTCGTCGATATGGCCGGTCACCCGCGGGTCAACGAGACGGCCGACGACCAGATAGGTGTCGGGCAACGCGTCCAGTTCGGTCAAGGCGCGGACGCGGTCGCCACTATCGCTGGTCATGATCACAACCTCGTTCGGCGAAACGAGGTTGATGAGTTCGCTGTCGAGAGGCTGCAGCGCGAGCGAGAAGCTGAGCCTGGTCTGCCCGAGCACGCGGCCGTCACCGCGCACGACCACCGCTTCGGAGAGCTCGCGCAGCGCCGCCTGGGCATCAAGGAAGAAACTGAGTTGGCGCTGATCCCATAAGACATTGGGGCCGGCCAGGTCCAGGTCGCGCGCCATGGCGAGAACATGGGCGCGAATGTTGCCGCGATGCTCTTCGGAATAGGCCTCCGCGACTTCAAGAGAGTCGTCCAGCGCCGTCTTTACCCGTTCGCTGAACCAGGCCTCCAGGCCCAAAGTGAAGAACAGCGCCGAGAAGACACCGACCAGGATCGCCGGCGTGATCGCCGCGATCGAGAACATGGCGACCAGTCGCGAGTGCAGCTTCGACCCGGCGCTGCCTCGTCGCCTTTCGGCCCATAGCGCAACCAGGCGGCGCGCGACCACGACACCCAGCAGAAGCAGGATGACCAGGTCGATGTTGAGCAGGATGATGACGGTTTCGATATCGGGCCCGAACGGTCCAGACTGGGTCAAGGCGCCATAGGTCGCAAAACCGGAAATCACCGCGGCGATAACCAGGGCGAACGCCAGCCGTCCGGTCAGCGCCTGACGGCGGACCCACAGCCAGGGTGCGGCCAGGAATGACCGGCTTGGCTCCCGCGCGGCGCTATCGGCCATCCTGGGCCCCGTGACCGCGCGCCACCGTGATGTCGAGATCGCGGATCTTCTTGCGCAACGTGTTGCGGTTGATACCCAAAACGTCGGCAGCGCGGAGCTGATTGCCGTTGGTTGCCGCCAGGGTCAGGGAGATGAGCGGCCGTTCGACCTCCCGCAGGATGCGATCATAGAGGCCGGCGATCGGCAAGCCGTCGCCATGGGCGTCAAAGTAAGTCTGCAGATGTTGTTCGACGCTTTCCGAAAGCCCGTTAGACCCCGCCACTGGCTTTAGCGCCGACGCATCCTCCAACTGGGCGCGAATGTCCGCCGCGCCAATGGTGTCGTCGGCGACCAGGACCGCCAGCCGGCGGATGACGTTTTCGAGTTCCCGCACATTGCCGGGCCAGGTATGCGCCACCAGCGCATCGATGGCGTCTTCGTCGAACGTCTTGCGCGGCAGGCCGTTATCGATCGCCGTCTTCAGGAAATGGCGCGCCAGGACTGGAATGTCCTGGCGACGCTCACGCAACGGCGGCAGCCGCAGCGGCACGACGTTCAGACGGTAATAGAGGTCCTCGCGGAACCGGCCCTGATCGATCAACTGCCTGAGGTCGCGATGGGTCGCCGCGATCACCCGGACGTCGCTGTGGACCGGCGTCTGGCTGCCGACGGCGCTGAACTCGCCCTCCTGGAGAACCCGCAACAGCCGCGTTTGCGCATCGGCCGGCATATCGCCGATCTCGTCCAGGAACAGCGTCCCGCCTTGTGCCTGCTCAAAACGGCCCTGACGGCGGGTATGGGCGCCGGTGAAAGCGCCGCGCGCGTGACCGAACAATTCGCTTTCGATCAGGTCGCGCGGTATGGCCGCCACGTTGACGGCGACAAAGGGTCCATCGCGCCGGTTGCCGTACTCATGGAGCGCGCGGGCCACCAGCTCCTTGCCCGACCCTGACTCGCCGACGATCGTGACCGTCAGGTCGGTCATCGCCAGGCGCCCGATCGCCCGATAGATCTCCTGCATGGCCGGCGAGTTACCGACCAGAAGCGGCGCGTCGCCATCGTCGTCTGTGGCAGCATCCGATGGTTCAGGTGCGGTCAGGGCGCGCCCGACCAGCGTCATCAACTTGTCCAGATCGAACGGTTTGGCCAGGTAGTCGTATGCGCCACTGCGCGCCGCCTTGACCGCCGTCAGAAGCGTCGCATGGGCGCTCATAACGATCACCGGCAGCTCGGGCCGGCGCTGGCGCATGCGTGGCAAGAGGTCAAGCCCGTTGCCGTCGGGCATCACCACGTCGGTGATCACGAGATCGCCGTCACCGGCGGCAACCCAATCCGACAGGGTTTCGGCCTTGTCGGTGGCACGCACGTTGTGGCCTTCGCGTTCGAGCGCCTGGACAAGCACCGCGCGCATGGCGCGGTCGTCATCGGCCACAAGAATGGTGCTGCCGGTGTCCATCATGCCTCTTCGACCGGCGCCAGCGGCAGGGCGATGGAGAAACAGGTCTTCCCGGGCTCGGTTTCAAAGGTCACCAAGCCGCCGTGGTCGTCGACGATTTTGGCGACCAGGGCCAATCCAAGGCCGGAACCGTCAACCCGATTGGTGACAAAGGGCTCGAATACATGATCGGCGACATCCTTTGCGATGCCCGGTCCGTCATCCTCCACGTTCAGCGTGAACGGCAGGGAGGAGCCCCCGTTCGACGCACCCTCGCCCGCGCGCAGGCTTCTGTCGTAGGCCGTGCGCAACCGGATGGTGTTGGCGCCAGCTTCAGCGGCATTCTTCACCAGGTTTAAGACAACCTGGATCATGGAGTCGCGGTTCGCCATGACCGCCGGCAGCGACGGATCGTAATCCTCGACGATAGTGCAGTTCTCGGCAAACCCGGCGCGCGCGAGCTGGGCGACGTGATCGAGCACTTCGTGCAGATTGACCAAGCGACGCGGCATCGGGTGGTTCTCGGAAAACACCTCCATGCGATCCAGCAGGCCGCAGACCCGGTCGACTTCCTCGGCAATCAGGCGCGTCAGGCTTCGGTCGGCCTCATCGACATTGCGCTCCAGGAGTTGCGCGGCCCCGCGGATACCGGAAAGCGGGTTCTTGACCTCATGCGCCAGCGATGCCGCCAGGCCGGCGACCGACCGTACGGCGCCGCGTGTATGACTGGTGCGGCGCAGCTGATCGGAGAGAAGCTGAGGCCTGAAGGTGATAACCACAAGGCCACTGTTATCGGGATCGGCTGCGCATTGGACATCGCAAGTCTGGCGCAGCTGACCATTGCGGGCGGAGACCTGCATTTCACGCTCGCTGACGATGCCGCGTTGCTCACGCGCTGTCGCGGCCATCAGCAGAACCGGGGCATCCGCGTCCAACAGGCCGACCAGCGCCGCACCTTGGAGGTGCCGGCGGCTGACGCCAAAGAATTGCTCAGCCGCGCTGTTGGCGAACCTGATGACGTCGTCGCCATCAACCGCGACGACGGCGTCCGGTAGCAGTTCCAGAAGCGCGTCATAGCCGACAGACTGCTCGGCTTGGCGCGGCAGGCTGGCCTGGACGACATTCATGCGGCCAGGCGCTCCTGCGCCGAGTTGAAGGCTTCGACGATGATCTGGCGAACGGCGTCTTCCTCGTCCAACCGGTTGACCTTGGAACGCCACACCGCCCCGTCAGGCAGGTCCGAGGCATACCAGGCGAAGTGCTTGCGAAAGCACCGGACGCCGTAGACAGGTCCATGGTGGTCGATCATGCCGTCGAAGTGTTCCAAAACAATCGCCTGGCGAGCATCCAGATTGGGTTCGGCTCGGCGCTCCCCGCTCGCCATGAAGGCCGCCAGGTTGCCAGGCAGCCAGGGCCGGCCGTAGCACGCACGCCCGACCATGATGCCGTCGGCGCCCGACTGCACCTTGATCGCCTCGGCCTCATCAAAGCCCGTGACGTCGCCATTCGCCACGACCGGAATGCTGACGGCTTCCTTCACCTCGCCGATAAACCGCCAGTCCGCCCGCCCCTTGTAGAACTGGCAGCGCGTGCGACCGTGAACCGTCACCATGGCGATGCCGAGATCTTCGGCGGCGCGCGCCAGTTCCGGCGCGTTGCGGTTGTTGTCGTCCCAGCCGGCCCGCATCTTGAGTGTCACTGGAACGTCGACTGATTTTACAGTTCTTTCAATAATATCAGTCGCTTTCCTAAGGTCTTTCATGAGCGCGGATCCAGCGAAACCGCCACACACTTTCTTGGCCGGGCAGCCCATGTTGATGTCGACGATGTCGGCGCCCTTGTCGGCGGCAATACGGGCGCCTTCGGCCATCAGGCCGGCATCGTTTCCGGCAAGCTGGATGACAACCGGCGCTTCTGCGTCACTGTCGTGGTCGATACGCCGCAGGACTTCCCTTGAACCGGTGATCAGCTCGTGGCTGACGACCATTTCCGACATCACGAGCCCCGCGCCCAGGCGGCGGGCCAGACGGCGAAACGGCTTGTCCGTGACCCCCGACATGGGAGCCAGCAGGACCGAATTGTCCAGCGTCACGGGACCAATGCGAATGCTCATTTTTCGTGCACGCGGCTCGCCTGCCTAAAAGTTGGGCAGGTTATAGCGGTCCGCCGACGGTATGGCAATGTCATACACGCGCCTGCCATGGCGCCCACACATATCTAGAGAATCACGTCGGTCACGAACTTCACGCCCGGATAGGCGAGCGTCAGCAACAGGTAGACGACCAGCACGTAACGGGCCGCGCGCCTGCCCCGCAGGCCCCACAAACGCTGGGCAATCAGCAGGCCGCCCAGCACCACGAAGGCGGCAAGCGCGAAGGTGGTCTTATGGTCGATGTTGATCAGGCTGCCGTCGGCCGCGAACTGGGCCGCCATGCCCGTCACGATCCCCAAGCCCAGGATGATTTCAGCGGCAATCAAGAGGCGGTGTTCCAGGCGCTCGGCATCGGCAATGGACGGTAGGCTGCGGCTAACGCGGCCCGGCGCGCGACGTTTCAGCGCCCTTTCCTGCACCAAGACCGCCGCGCCGGCAACCGCCGCCAACGTAACCAGCACATAGGTTGCCAGTGAGACCGCGACATGGACGGCGAACCAGCCGAACGGCGTCTCCGACGGCACCGATGCCGACGCCGTCTGGCTCCACAAGGTTGCAATCAGGCCCAGCAGAAGCAGGTAGGGCAACAGAAGCGGCGCCAAGCGCCAGGCATCGTGGACCAGCAGAACCAGAATGACAAAGGCAAACAGCGTGGCGGCGATCGTCAGCCACAGCGCCGTCGCGAACCCCGTGCTCCATGCCGGCTCGACCTGGAAGACGGCCCAGGCCATGCACACGAGCAACGCCAGACCCAGCGCCGCCCAAAAGCAAGTATCAGGCGCCTGACTGCGACGCCACGGCACCAGCGCGGCCGACAGCAGCGACACCAGCGCCACGAGGTTGTAGACGGTGAATGTGGTCATGGCGGCAACCTAACCGTTCCGGGCATGCGTTTCCATCGACGCCATCCGGCGCTTGGCCTAAAGTCGCCTGCCTCGATTTTCGCAACCGCTACAGCGCTGCCATGCCGTCAACTGTTGCCCTGATTGTCGCTGCCGGCCGCGGCGAACGGGCGGGATCCGATCTGCCGAAACAGTACGCCGACATCGCCGGCAAACCGCTGCTTTCCTGGACGCTGGGTGCCTTCCACGACCACCCGGCGATTGACGGTGTGCGTGTCGTGATCGATCCCGCGTGGCGGGACCAGTATGACCGTGCGGTCGACGGCCTTGACCTGGGTCCGCCCATCGATGGCGGCGCGACGAGGCAAGCGTCGGTCGCCGCCGGCCTTGAGGCGCTGACCGACCATGCCCCCGGTAACGTCCTGATCCACGACGCGGCCCGCCCGTTCGTATCGGCGAACCTCATTCAACGCGTTGTCGACGCTCTGGCGACCGATCGTGCCGTGTTGCCGGGCCTCGCGGTGCCCGACACCCTGAAGCGATGCGAGACCGGCATCGTCGTTGCGACGGAACCGCGTGACGGCCTTTGGGCCGCCCAGACCCCCCAGGGATTTCACTTCGATGCCATTCTTGAGGCGCACCGCCAAGCCACAGGGCAGGCTTTGACCGACGATGCGGCGGTTGCCGAGGCGGCGGGCATGACCGTACGCATGATCGAGGGAGCCGTGGACAACACAAAGATCACCACACCGGATGACCTCGAACGCGCCCGGTCATCGCTTGGACGGCGCGAGATCCGAACCGGTATGGGGTTCGATGTTCATGCCTTCACGGACGGCGCCCACGTGACGCTTTGCGGCATCGACGTGCCCCATACCCACGGCCTCGCCGGTAACTCGGACGCGGATGTCGGGCTCCACGTCCTGATCGACGCGATCTTCGGCGCGCTCGGTACAGGCGATCTGGGCACCCATTTCCCGCCGAACGACACCACGTGGCATGGCCGGCCATCAAGCGACCTGCTTGCCGTCGCGGTTGCCATGATGAAAGAACGCGATGCCCGCCTGATCAACGCCGACATCACGCTGATCTGCGAACGACCGCGATTGGCGCGTCATCAACCGGTCATGCGCGAACGGGTTGCCAGTCTTCTGGACGCCCCGCTGTCGCGCATCAATGTGAAAGTAACATCGACCGACGGATTGGGTTTTGCCGGACGCGGCGAAGGCATTGCCGGTAGCGCGGTCGTCACCATGGATCTGCCGGCCCCATGACCGAAAAACAGAGCCGCCGCGCCAGCCTACCGGCCGGCGTCGAGCGCAACGCGCTCTCAACGCTTGTCGCCACGTGGTTCCATGTCGGACTGATCCGCCCGGCACCGGGGACCTGGGGATCGATGGCGGCAGTGCCGATTGGTCTGGTGCTTGCCCTCGTCGGCGGGACCTATCTGGTACTCGCCGGCGCCGTTTTGGTGTTTGTCGCCGGGTTATGGGCCAGTCACCGCATGATCGGTGGCATGACCGACGAGACGGAGAGCGACGATCAGCCCTCGATCGTGGTCGACGAAGTCGCAGGACAGCTCCTGGCCCTTACAACGGCTGGAGTTAGTCCGTTCCTCTTCGTTCTGGGTTTTGCCTTCTTCCGTCTGTTCGACATCATCAAGCCATGGCCGATAGGCTGGATCGATCGGCGCATCCCCGGCGCCTGGGGAGTTATGCTCGACGATGTTCTTGCCGGGCTGTTTGCAGCCATCGCGGTGTGGATCGTTGCGTTTCTGATACAGAACTATGTTTGATCAGGAAGTCCTGGACATGGCGCGGCAGACATTGGAACGCTGCCGAGAACGTCGCCTGATGATCGTTACCGCGGAGTCGTGCACTGGCGGCCTCGTCGCTGGCGCGCTCACCGCCATCGCCGGCTCCTCCGATGTGGTCGACCGCGGTTTCGTGACCTATTCCTACGCCGCCAAGACGGCCCTGCTCGGCGTACCCGAGGCGATGATCGAGGAGCACGGCGCCGTGAGCGAACCAGTCGCGCGCGCGATGGCCGAGGGCGCCCTGCTCTCACCCAATCACGTTAGTCTGGCGATCACCGGCGTCGCCGGCCCGGGCAGCGACAGCCAGGCCAAACCGGCGGGGCTTGTGCACATGGCTGCCGCGCGCGACAGCGGCCTCACCCATCGGGTCCATCAGTTCGGTGATATCGGCCGCACGGAAGTGCGGCGGCGCTCTGTCGTCGAGGCGCTCAAATTGGCGCTCGACGCGACGCAAGATTAGCTGTCGTAGACCTCAAGGCGCATCGGCGTCGACTTGCCGCCCAGAATGCGGTCCGACGAGCAGGCCGTGACGATAACGATGCAATCCAGTTCCGCGCGCATTGTCACGTAGTCACCCGGACCGCTCAACGTCACGCCGACGAAGAACGAACCGTCCGGTTTCGGCGGCGTGTTCTGGAAGATGTTGACGGGGTCGGGCTGAATGAAGTGATTGATGCCGGCGTCGCGCGCCGCCGCGAAGTAGTTGTCGCGGCAGTTCTTGTGGTCGGGCATGCCCCGGCTTTGATACCACGCGTCATTGCAGGAGGCGTAGAGCATGTCGTGCTGACCCGGCGACGTATCCTCCAGAAAGGTCAGGATGGGCCGGTCGGCGCAGGAGAAGAACCCCTCGCCAATCCGAGGGAAGATGTTGCCGTTGTTCAGACGGGTCACCGAGGGACTCAGGAACTCGTTGTGGTCATCGCTCGCCACTGCGAAGAGATCACCGACCTGACAACCCTCGATGTCGATCAGGCGCACGGCCTCGCCCGCCGCGACATTGATCCACGCGCCCGCATAGGCCGGCACATCGACAGTTCGTTTTGGCACTCCCGACACCATGATCAACGCGAACTGGATGGCAGCGTTTCAGCCGGCTGTGCCGAAGCCACATCGGTGCCATAGAGCTGCCGCGCACGGCTCTCGAAGGCCGCAACCATGCGCCTGACAGCCTCCTCGAACAGCACGCCGATTGCCTTCTGCAGAATCCGCGAGCGGAACTCGAAGTCGACATAGAAATCGACCACGGTCGAGTTGTCGGGCTGGCGCAGGAACTTCCAGTGATTGTTCAGATACCGAAACGGCCCGTCCAGATACTCGACATCGATACGGTCTGGGCGGTCCAGCGTCACCTTGGACGTGAAGGTCTCCCGGAACACCTTGAAGCCGACAGCAAGATCGGCCCACAGGATATTGTCCTGACGCCGCTTGATGCGCGTCGCCGTACACCAGGGCAGGAATTCAGGGTAACGTTCGACAGCGCCAACCAGCTCAAACATCTGCTCCGGCGTATAGGGCAGCGGTCGCTGTTCGGCGTGCGTCGGCATTAGCCAAGCGCCTTCAAACGGTTCTCGCGCATCTGCGCGAAGTCCGCGTCGGCGTGATAGGACGAGCGGGTCAGCGGGCTCGCCGACACCATAAGAAAGCCCTTGGCATAGGCGATCTTCTCGAGCTCGGCGAACTCTTCGGGCGTCCAGAAGCGGTCGACGGCGTGGTGATGGGGCGTCGGCTGCAGGTATTGGCCGATGGTAAGAAAGTCGACATCGGCCTCGCGCAGATCGTCCATGACTTGCTGAACCTCATCGCGGCTTTCGCCGAGCCCGACCATCAGGCCGGACTTGGTGAAGATCGTCGGATCATTCAGCTTCACCCGCCACAAGAGGTTCAGCGAGGCAAAGTAGCGCGAGCCAGGCCGCACGCTGTGATAGAGCCGCGGCACGGTCTCCAGATTGTGGTTGTAGACATCGGGCCTGGCCGCCACCACCGCCTCGATGGCGCCCTCCTTGCGCAGGAAGTCGGGCGTCAGGATCTCGATGGTCGTATCCGGTGTCGCATCGCGCAGCGCCAGGATGCACTGGACAAATTGATCGGCGCCGCCATCGGCCAGGTCGTCGCGGTCGACCGAGGTAATGACGACATGCTTCAGGCCGAGCCCCTGGACCGCGCGCGCCAGTTTCGCCGGCTCTTCGTGATCGACCGCCAGCGGCTTACCCGTTGCCACGTTGCAGAAGGCGCAGGCGCGCGTGCAGGTGCCACCCAGGATCATCACGGTCGCGTGCTGGTTGGCCCAGCACTCGCCGATGTTGGGGCACGCGGCCTCCTCGCACACGGTCGTCAGACCGTTCTCGCGGATCAGCTTGCGGGTCTCGTTGAAGGCCGGCGATGTCGGTGCCTTGACCCGGATCCACGGCGGCTTGCGCGACACCGGCTTGGCCGGTTTCCAGGCCTTTTCCGGATGGCGCGGCCGTTGCGTTTCCGCCGCCGGCCGCTCGACAAGGGCGATCTTGGTCATGGTTCGGCTGGCTCTCCTAAGCGCCGCACGTTCCCGCGCCTATATGTGGATGACGCGGTCATAAGCCGCAAGGACCGACTCGTGCATCATCTCAGACAGCGTGGGATGCGGGAAAATGGTCTCCATCAGCTCGACCTCGGTCGTTTCGAGCGTCTTGGCGATGCAGAAACCCTGAATCAGCTCGGTCACCTCGGCACCGATCATGTGGGCGCCCAGAAGCTCGCCCGTATCGGCATCGAAGATGGTCTTCACCAAACCCTGATCGTCACCCAGTGCGATCGCCTTGCCGTTGCCGATGAACGGGAAGCGGCCGACTTTCAGCTTGTGACCCTGCTCCTTGGCGGCCGCCTCGGTCAGGCCAACGCTGGCAACCTGGGGCCGGCAATAGGTGCAGCCGGGAATATTGGTCTTGATCATCGGCTGAACGTGCTCGACGCCAGCGATCTTCTCGACGCAGATGACGCCTTCGTGGCTTGCCTTGTGCGCCAGCCACGGCGGTCCGACGACGTCGCCGATGGCATAGACGCCGGGTTCGCCGGTCGCCAGCCACTCATCAACGACGATGTGGCCACGGTCGACCTGAACCTTGGTGCCGTCCAGCCCGATGTCTTCGACATTGCCGGTGATGCCGACGGCCAGCACGACCCGGTCGACGGTTTTCTTCTGCTCCTTGCCGTCTGACGTCTCAAAGGTCACGGCAACCGTCTTCTGGGCTGGCTTGGCGCCCTTGACCTTGGCGCCGGTGTGGATGGTCAGACCCTGCTTCTGGAACGCCTTCAGCGCGAGGTCTGAAATCTCCTCGTCCTCGGCGGGCAGGATGCGGTCGACGACTTCGACCACGGTCACTTCGGCACCCATGTCGTGATAGAAGCTGGCGAACTCGATACCGATCGCGCCTGAACCGATGACCAGCACAGACTTCGGCATGGCGTCCGGGACCATGGCTTCCTTGTAGGACCAGATCAGCTTGCCGTCGGCCTTGATGTCCGGCAGATCGCGCGCGCGCGCGCCGGTCGCCAGGATGATGTGCTTAGCCTCCAGGGTCGCGACATCCTTGCCATCTTTGGTGACCGCCAGCTTGCCCTTGCCGGCCAGCTTGCCCTCGCCGTCGAACACCGTGACCTTGTTCTTCTTCAAGAGGAACCCGACACCTTTTGAGAGACGCCCGGCAACCTGACGGCTGCGCTCGACGATCTTGCCGGCGTCGTAACCGACATCGCCGACGGTCAGGCCGAAGTCGCCGGCGTTGTTCAGGTGATGAAAGATCTCCGACGAACGCAGCAACGCCTTGGTCGGGATGCAGCCCCAGTTGAGGCAGATGCCGCCCAGGTGCTCGCGCTCGACGCAGGCGACCTTCATGCCGAGCTGAGCGGCGCGAATGGCGGCGACATAGCCACCGGGCCCACCGCCGACGACGACAAGGTCGAACTTGGTTTCGGCCATCGTGTTCTCCTTTAGAGAAGCATGGTCAGCGGTTCTTCGATCAGCCCCTTGAAGGCGGTCAGCAGACGCGCACCGACGGCGCCGTCGATGACACGGTGATCGCAGCTCAACGTGCAGCTCATGACGGTGGCGACACTGAGCGCGCCGTCCTTCACCACCGGCCGCTGCTCGCCCGCGCCGACCGCAATGATGCCGGCCTGTGGCGGGTTGATGACGGCGTCGAACTGCTTGATGCCGAACATGCCGAGATTAGAGAGGCTGAAGGTGCCGCCCTGATACTCCTCGGGCATCAGCTTGCCTTCGCGCGCGCGCCCGGCGAGTTCCTTCATCTCCTCGGAAATCTCGACCAGGCCCTTGGCGTCGGCGTTGCGGATAATCGGCGTGATCAGGCCGCCATCGATCGCCACGGCAACCGAGACGTCGACCGTCGTGAACCGGCGCAAGACATCGCCGCCCCAAGCCGCGTTGGCGTCAGGCACCTTGCGCAGCGCGACGCCAAGCGCCTTGATGACGAAGTCATTGACGCTGAGCTTGTAGTCATCGGAGCGGCCATTCAGCTCCTTGCGCAACTCGAGCAACCGGTCGAGTTCGCAATCGACGGTCAGATAAAAGTGCGGGATCGTCTGCTTGGCTTCCTGCAGACGTTCGGCGATGACCTTCCGCATGTTCGAGAGTTTCACGTCCTCATAGGCCGCGCCGGGCGCCATCACCGGTGCCGCTATGGTCGCTGTGATCGGTGACGCCGCCGTGGCGACCCCGCCGGCCGCCGCGGCCTCGACATCGCGCTTGACGATACGGCCATGGGGACCACTGCCGGTCAACTGGGTCAGATCGATGCCGGCCTGTTTGGCCATGCTACGCGCCAACGGGCTCGCCTTAACCCGCTCGCCGCCGCCAGCGGGCGCGGGCGCGGGCGCTGCCGCCGGCTGCGGTGCCGGCGCCGCAGCAGCTGGTGCCTCAGCTTCAGGCGCGGCAGGTTCAGCAGCCGCAGGCTCCGCCGCCGGCGCAGGCGCGGCCGGCGCAGTATCAACTCCGTCAAGCGCGGAGGCGTCTTCGCCCTCCTCCAACAGCACGGCGATGACATTGTTGACCGGCACGTTGTCGGTGCCTTCGGCGACAAGGATCTTGCCGACGGTGCCTTCGTCGATCGACTCGACCTCCATCGTCGCCTTGTCGGTCTCGATCTCCGCCAGCACGTCGCCGGAGGTCACGCTATCGCCTTCCTTGACGAGCCACTTCGAGAGCGTGCCGTCGGTCATGGTCGGCGACAGTTGGGGCATGGTGATGTTGATGGTCATCTCGGCTTTCCCCTATTCGCTCATTCGTCCGCGTAGCAGACGGCCCGGGCCGCCTCGACAATCTGCTCGGCTTGCGGATGGGCCGCATGCTCGAGGTTGGCGGCATAAGGCAACGGCACGTCGGCGCCGCAGACGCGCCTGACCGGAGCATCCAACAGGTCGAAACCCTGCTCCATGCAAACGGCCGCGACTTCCGCGCCAATGCCGGACTGCGGCCAGCCTTCCTCGGCGCACACCAGACGGTTGGTTTTGGCGAGCGATGTCAGAATGGCGTCGGTATCCATAGGCCGCAGGCTTCGCAAGTTGATCACCTCCGCCTCGATACCCTCGCCGGCCAGGATCTCGGCGGCCTGCAGGGCCTGACCCAGAACAATCGAGAACGACACGATCGTCACGTCGCTGCCTTCGCGTTCGATCTTCGCCTTGCCAATCGGCACCAGAAGCTCGTCATCGTCGGGCAGGTCGAAGGTCTCGCCATAGAGCAGTTCGTTCTCCAAAACGACGACCGGATTGGGATCGCGGATGGCCGACTTCAAAAGGCCTTTCGCATCCTCAGCGGAGTACGGCGCGACGACCTTCAAGCCGGGCACATGGCTATACCAGCTCGCGTAGCTTTGCGAGTGCTGGGCCGCCACGCGCGCGGCCGCCCCATTGGGCCCGCGAAACACAATGGGCACGTTGATCTGGCCAGCCGACATATAGAGGGTCTTGGCCGCTGAATTGATCAGGTGGTCCATCGCCTGCATCGCGAAGTTAAAGGTCATGAACTCGGTGATCGGCCTGAGGCCTGCGAAGGCCGCGCCGACACTCAGCCCGGCGAACCCGTGTTCGGTAATCGGCGTATCCACGACCCGGCGCGCGCCGAACTCCTCAAGCAATCCCTGGCTCACCTTGTAGGCGCCCTGATACTCCGCGACCTCTTCGCCGATCAGGAAAACATCGGGATCGCGGCGCATCTCCTCGGCCATGGCATCGCGCAACGCATCGCGTACGGTAATCTCGACCATCTGCGCGCCCCCTTAAGCCGCTGTTTCGGCGTAGACGTCGGTGTAGAGCTCCTCGAGCTCGGGCTCGGACGCGTTCTGGGCGAATTCGGCGGCCTCGGCGACCTCCGACTTCACCTCCCGGTCGATCTCTTTCAGCTTGTCGTCATCGGCCTCGCCACGCTCGATCAAGACGGCGCGGATGTGATCGATCGGGTCGTGCTCGGCGCGCATCTTCTTGACCTCGTCCTTTGACCGGTACTTCGCGGGGTCTGACATGGAGTGGCCGCGATAGCGATAGGTCTTCATCTCGACCAGGATCGGTCCCTCACCGGCCCGGCAGTGAGCGATCGCCTCAGCACCGCCCTTGCACACCGCCTCGACATCCATGCCGTCGACCTCGATGCCGGGGATGCCGAACGCCTCGCCACGGCGGTAGAGTTCCGTGCCCGCTTTTGACCGCTCGATCGACGTGCCCATGGCGTATTGATTGTTTTCGACAATGAAGACGACCGGCAGCTTCCACAGGCTCGCCATGTTGAAGGTTTCATAGACCTGGCCCTGGTTGGCCGCGCCTTCGCCGAAGTAGTCGAGCGAGACCGTATCCTGCTCGCGGTACTTCATGGCGAACGCGATGCCGGCGCCAAGCGGAACCTGGGCCGCGACAATGCCGTGACCGCCATAAAAACCGAGCGAACGGTCGAACATGTGCATCGAGCCGCCCTTGCCTCTCGAGATACCGGCGGCGCGGCCGGTCAGTTCGGCCATGACGGTCTTGGCAGGGACGCCCCGGATCAGCGCGTGGGCATGGCAACGATAGCTGGTGATCACCGTATCGTCGGGCCGGCATGCATGATCCATCCCGACGACGACGGCTTCCTGACCGATATAGAGGTGGCAAAAACCGCCGATCAGGCCCATGCCGTACATCTGGCCGACCTTTTCCTCGAAACGGCGCACCAGCAGCATCTGCTGGTAGCAGTTCAGGAGTTCGTCACCGGGAATTTGACTGTCTGCTGCTTTGGCCGGCGCTGCTTTGCGTCCACCGGCTCGGGTCTTGCTCGCTGTGGTGCGGGCCATGCGTCCCCCTAGATGAAAGCGCCTCGCGCGAACGATTGCGCCGTTCGCTTAGCAGCAAACTAGGGACGCGCCGGCCCGCTTGCAAGCACCGCACCGTTACAAATGCATGAAAGTCGATGGATTTATCCCCCTCGGGGGATTTTTCCAGCTACGCCTTAGCGCTCGTCGACCTGGATGACGACGTCGTTGGGGTGGGTGTAGTTCAGGACCAGACGAACCTGCTCTTCCAGCATGTCACGGTCGAGGCTCGCCGGACGCATCAGGGAAACACGCTGCGCCAACACCATCTGCTCGCTTTTGACAACGTCAACCTGATGGCTCACCGAGGCGACCCGGTTGTCGAGCGTGATCAGGGTCAGCAGGCCGCGATCGCCCTGGATGGCGTGGTAGCCGAAGTAGACGACGGCGCACATGCCAACCAGACCCGGCAGGTGCTTAGCAGAGCGGCGAAGACGTTCGCGAAGTCGAACCATGGGCGCAGTGAATCACCGGCCTCTTAAGAGGTCAAGAAAAAACGCTGTAAATCAGCAATTTGCCCCGACTTTCGAAGGCCGGAAGGCAGCAACGACGGCTAACCGTTCAGTTGATGGAAGGCACGACGACCTGGGTAGACTGCGCTATCGCCCAGTTCCTCTTCGATTCTGAGCAGCCGGTTGTACTTGGCCGTCCGGTCCGAGCGCGACAAAGACCCGGTCTTGATCTGACCGCAGGCCGCCGCGACCGCGAGGTCCGCAATGGTCGTATCCTCGGTCTCGCCGGAGCGATGGGACATCACCGTCGCGAAACCGCCGCGGTGGGAAAGCTGAACGGTTTCAAGGGTTTCGCTCAAGGTGCCGATCTGGTTGACCTTGACCAGCACCGCGTTGGCCGCGGCCTGATCGAGCCCCATGCGGACACGCTCGACGTTGGTGACGAAGAGATCGTCACCGACAAGCTGCACCCGGTCGCCAAGCGCTTCGGTCAGCTTCGCCCAGCCCGCCCAATCGTCTTCGGCCAGACCGTCTTCGATGGAAACGATCGGATAGGAATCCAGCATGCCGACGTAAACCTCGATCATGGCATCCGAATCGCGCCCAACTTCAGCCACGGTGTAAACGCCGTCAGCAAAGAACTCGGTCGAGGCCGCATCAAGGGCGAGCGCGACGTCGTCGCCGGGCGTGCGACCGGTCGCCTCGATTGCGCGAAGCAGCAGGTCTAGGGCGGCGTTGGCATCGGCAATATCCGGCGCAAAACCGCCCTCGTCGCCGACATTCGTGCTGAGCCCTTGGTCCGACAGGTTTTTCTTAAGCGCCTGGAACACTTCGGCGCCCGCGCGCAAACCTTCAGCAAAACTTGAGGCACCTACGGGAACGATCATAAGCTCCTGGAAATCAAGAGCATTATCCGCATGCGCACCGCCGTTGATCACGTTCATCATCGGCACAGGCAGGGTGTGCGCGAGCGTACCGCCGATGTAACGGTAGAGCGGCATCACGCAATCCTCGGCGGCGGCGCGTGCGATCGCCAGGCTGACACCCAGTGTCGCGTTGGCACCCAGACGACTCTTGTTGGGCGTGCCGTCGAGGTCGATCAGCGTGCGGTCAATCGATTCCTGATCGGTGGCGTCCATGCCGGAGAGCGCATCGAATATCTCGCCATCAACGGCACCGATCGCGCCCAACACGCCTTTGCCGCCGTAGCGCGCCGCATCGCCATCACGCCGTTCGACCGCCTCGTGGGCGCCGGTCGATGCGCCCGAAGGCACGGCGGCCAATCCGTGGGCACCGGATTCAAGAAGCACCTCGACCTCGACCGTGGGGTTGCCACGGCTGTCGAGAATTTCACGCGCATGAATGTCCAGGATGGCCGACATGGCCGCCTCCCCCTTGGTTCTTGTGATGACGAGTGCGCGAGAAGCGCGAGGTCAGGCGGTGTTTGCCCGTTTCTTGACCAAGCCGTCAAGGGCGACAAGCGTCGCCAGCAGTTCCGGCATGTCGTCCAGCGGCACCATGTTGGGGCCGTCGCTGGGCGCGCTGTCGGGATCCTCATGGGTTTCCATGAAGACAGCCGCCGTTCCGACCGCGACAGCGGCGCGGGCCAGAACCGGCACAAACTCTCGCTGACCGCCGCTCGTGCCGCCCTGGCCGCCGGGCTGCTGGACGGAATGAGTGGCGTCAAAGACTAATGGATAGCCCTCTTCGGCCATGATCGGCAGCGCGCGCATGTCGGAGACCAGGGTGTTGTAGCCAAAGCTGGCGCCACGCTCGGTCAACAGGATGTTCTCATTGCCCGTCGAAGCGACCTTGGCCGCCACGTGCTTCATATCCCACGGCGCCAGGAACTGGCCCTTCTTGACGTTGACGGCCTTGCCGGTCTTGCCGGCGGCAACCAAAAGATCGGTCTGGCGGCAGAGGTAGGCCGGTATCTGAAGAACATCGACCGCATCAGCCGCCGGCGCGCACTGCTCGCGTTCGTGGACATCGGTCAGCACCGGACACCCGTGATTTTCCCTGACATCGGCCAGGACCTGGAGCCCCTCCTCCATGCCAATGCCCCGGCCACTGTCGATGCTGGTGCGATTGGCCTTGTCGAACGAGCTCTTGTAGATGAAACCGACACCGGCCTGCTCGGTGATTCTGACCAGCCGCTCAGCCGTCTTGAGCGCGTGGTCGCGGCCTTCGATGGCACACGGCCCGGCGATGATGGTGAGACCGAGATCGTTGCCGACACTGACCGGCCCAATCTGGACGTGTTTGGGCGTCATGGTTAGACCAACCTTGATTGCTCGACCGCGGCGCGGATGAACGAGGCGAACAGCGGATGCGGCTCAAACGGCTTGGACTTCAGCTCCGGGTGGAACTGTACGCCGACAAACCAGGGGTGATCCGCCAACTCAATGATCTCCGGCAGCGCCCCGTCGGGCGACAGACCGGAAAACACCATGCCGGCTTTCTCCAGGCGATCGCGGTAGTTGATGTTGACCTCGTAGCGGTGCCGATGACGTTCCGAGATGTGGCTCTGGCCGTAGATATCGGCAACCTTTGTGTTCGCAATGAGGTCGCAGTCATAGGCGCCCAGCCGCATGGTGCCGCCCATGTCGCCGTCGGCCTCGCGTCGCTCGACCGTGTTGCCGCGTGACCACTCGGTCAAAAGGCCGACGACCGCGTCTTCGCAGGGCCCGAACTCCGTCGACGACGCGCCCGGCAAACCAACCAGGCTGCGGGCCGCTTCGATCACGGCCATCTGCATGCCGAAGCAGATGCCGAAGTACGGCACCTTGTGCTGGCGCGCGAAGGTGGCGGCGGCAATCTTGCCCTCGGCGCCACGCTCGCCAAATCCGCCGGGCACCAGGATACCATCGACATCGTCCAAACGATTGACCGCGTCTTCCTGCTCGAAGATCTCCGAATCGATCCATGTCAGCTTGACCGAGACCTTGTTGGCGATGCCGCCATGGGTCAGCGCTTCGGAGAGCGACTTATAGGCGTCTTTCAGGCCGGTGTACTTGCCGACCACGGCGATTGAGACCTCGCCATCGGGCTGGCGCACATCGCTGACAATGCGCCGCCACGACGACAGATCGGGGCCGCGTTGGTCTGTGATGCCGAAGGCCTGCAGCACTTCGCGGTCCAGGCCGGCGTCATGATAGCTGATCGGCACCTGATAGATCGTGTCAACGTCCAGCGCCGGGATCACGGCGGCGACCGGAACGTTGCAGAACTGGGCGATCTTGCGCCGCTCGCTGTCGGGAATCGGATGCTCGCTGCGGCACACCAGGATGTCGGGCTGCAGGCCAATCGAGCGCATTTCCTTGACCGAGTGCTGGGTCGGCTTGGTCTTCAGTTCGCCGGCCGCCTTCAGATACGGCACCAGGGTATGATGGATGAAGATCGCGTGACGGTGCGGCATCTCCTGCGCCATCTGGCGGATCGCTTCCAGGAACGGCAGGCTTTCAATGTCACCGATGGTGCCGCCGATCTCGCACAGCACAAAGTCGGCGTCGTCGGTCTGCGCGCCGACATAGTCCTTGATGGCATCGGTCACATGGGGAATGACCTGGACCGTGCCGCCCAGATAGTCGCCGCGCCGCTCGTGGGTGATGACGTCTGAGTATACTTTGCCGCTGGTCACCGTGTCGCTTTGGCGCGCCGGTACACCGGTGAACCTTTCATAGTGGCCGAGGTCCAGATCGGTCTCCGCACCGTCGTCGGTGACGTAGACCTCACCATGCTGATAGGGGCTCATGGTGCCGGGATCGACGTTCAGATACGGGTCGAACTTGCGCAGCCGCACGCGGTAACCCCGCGCTTGCAGCAACGCGCCTAATGCGGCCGTTGTCAGGCCCTTACCAAGGGAGGAGACCACGCCGCCGGTGACAAATATGTACCGGGCCATGGGCGATCACCCTATCACAAGAGCATCGCTGCCCAAGAGGGCTTCGAAGGCACGTCGACTATGAAGTGTGGATGATTTCGAAACGCCCGACGAGATCATTCGCCGACCGGCACGCTCGGCACGCCGGTCTCGTCTTCGGCCGGCGCCGTGGTGCCGGTCGATGCGGGAATGTCATCGACGATCGATGTCGGTCCGCT
Organism: Pseudomonadota bacterium; assembly: GCA_039028155.1. NCBI lineage: Bacteria > Pseudomonadati > Pseudomonadota > Pseudomonadota bacterium. The sequence continues at coordinate 1,263 of JBCCIS010000028.1, read as the reverse complement.
GGTATTGGCGACCCAAATGCTCAGCGCCATGCTGGTGGCGAAGAACAGCGCCGCGACAATCGCCGTCGCGCGGGTCAAGAGGTTAGCGGTGCCGCGCGACGACATCAGGCCGCCCATCGACCCGGCGCCGCCACCGCCGCCGCCACCACCGCCAAGGCCTAGACCGCCGCCCTCGCTGCGCTGCAGCAGCACCAAGGCAACGATCGCAATGGCAAAACACACATGCAGGAGGACGAGTACCGTCTCCATGACACCAGGACCTATTCGTTAAACAAGGGACCGGATCGCTGTGCCCGGCACAGCGCGGCAGCGTTTATCATAGCTGCCAGACCTATGCCAGCGCAGAAAGTCGAGCCCTTATGTGGGTTCGATCAGGCGCGTGGGCAAGCCTGGACAATGGCCCAGAAGTCGGCGGGCTTCAGGCTGGCACCGCCGACCAGCGCACCATCGACATCGTCGATCGCCATGAGTTCGACGGCGTTGTCCGGCTTGACCGAGCCACCATAGAGAAGCCGCAGGCGTTCGGAGTCCGCGCCGATCATCTCTGCCAGGGTGCTGCGGATCGTGCCGTGCATCGCCTCGACATCGGCCGGCATGGCGGTATCGCCGGTGCCGATGGCCCAAACCGGCTCATAGGCGATGACCGTGTTCTCCGCGCCGGCCCCGCCCGGCACGCTCTCGCGCACCTGTCGCGTGACAACGCCGATGGCGTCACCGGCGTCGCGCTCCGCCTTGGTTTCGCCGACGCAAATGATGGCCTGCAGCCCAGCACGATGGGCCGCCGACGCCTTGGCCGCCACGAGTTCGTTGGTTTCGCCGTGGTCCCGGCGACGCTCGGAATGGCCAACAATGACGTGACTGCAGCCAATATCCGCCAACATCGGCGCAGCAACATCGCCGGTGAAGGCGCCACTATCCTCGTGGTGGCAGTCCTGACCACCCAGCGCCATACCGCCAGCGCTGACATAGCCCCTGAGCGGCACGATCAATGTCGCCGGCGGGCAGATCAGCACGTCACACGCGGCAGGCTGCGATGAGGCCAGGCTTGCCAGCTCCTCGACACGGGCCACGCCATCGGCCACCTGGCCATTCATTTTCCAGTTCCCGGCAACGAGGTGACGTCTCATGGTGCTCCCCTGATGAACAGATTTTGCCTTGCTAACACGGTGCCGACGGAGGAAAAAGCACCGTTCGTGAAGGGCCGCATGCCTGTTTGCCGATCACGGCGGCAGTCCATTAAGATGCGTTTCCTTCAGCCTGTTC
>JBCCIS010000027.1 GCA_039028155.1 Pseudomonadota bacterium | reverse complement strand
GGGGCCCCCGGGCCACCTGGTCCGCGTCCCCAACCCGGGGGGTGGCTAGAACCTCTCCGCTTCCGTTTTTCTGCGGCGGGTTGGGGCAAAAACACCGGGGCGGGCCCCCCACCGCCCCCCGGCCCGGCTGCTTTCTGAGGACCCGTTTCGATGGATGCTGTGTTTGATCTGGCCGCGGTCGTGGTCGTCCTGGCCGCCGTCTTCGGTTATCTGAACCATCGGCTTCTAAAGCTGCCCCACACGATCGGCCTGGTCGTTGTCGCCATGGCGATCTCGCTGGTGCTGCTGGCCGTCGATGCGGTGTGGCCTGTCCTGGGCATTGGCGCAACGGTGCGCGGTTTCGTCGCCAGCATCGAATTCTCCGAGACCCTGATGCAGGGCCTCTTGTCGTTCCTGCTGTTCGCGGGCGCCCTGCATGTTGACCTTTCGGCGCTGGTAAAGCGCAGCAAGGCGATCTTCGCCATCGCCATTCTGGGCACCTTGCTGTCGACCTTTCTGATTGGCGGCGGGACGTGGTTGGTCGTTCAGGGACTGGACCTGGGTGTCCCCCTGATCTTCTGCCTGGTATTCGGCGCCTTGATCGCGCCGACCGATCCGGTCGCCGTGCTCGGCATCCTCAAACGCGTCAAGGTGCCGCCGACGCTGGAAGCGAAAATCGCCGGCGAAAGCCTGTTCAACGACGGTGTGGCGATCGTGGTGTTCTCCGTGCTCGCCGGCCTGGCGACCGGTGCGGGCGGCCACAGCGAAGTGGATGCCGGCGGCATCGCCGTCTTTTTCCTGGTCGAGGCCGTGGGCGGCGCAGCGTTGGGACTGGTCACCGGGTTCATCGCGTTCAAACTTCTGAAGTCGGTCAACGAACACAATCTGGAGGTCCTGATCACGCTGGCCCTGGTCATGGGCACCTTTGCGCTGTCGGACCTGATCCATGTCTCCGGGCCGATCGCCATGGTGTGCGCCGGCCTCCTGATCGGCAACATCGGCACGCGGTTCGCCATGAGTGAGACGACCCGGGAGCACACCACCAGCTTCTGGTCGTTGATCGACGAGATCCTGAATTCCGTGCTGTTTCTCATCATCGGTTTCGAGGTGGTCGCGATCAGCGGCGCGCTCGGTTATGTCGAGCTCGGATTGATCGCGATCCCGATGGTCCTGGTCGCCCGTCTCATCTCGGTCAGCCTGCCAATCTGGGGCCTGAAGTGGCTGGGCGGAACCTTCACCCCTGGTGCGATCCGGATCATGACCTGGGGCGGCTTACGCGGTGGCATCTCGGTTGCCCTGGTCCTCTCTCTGCCGCCGTCGCCGGAGCGCGAGGTACTGCTGACGGCCTGCTACATCGTCGTCGTGTTCTCGATTGTTGTGCAGGGACTGTCGATGGAGTGGGTGGTCAGGCGATTGCTCAAGACGGGTGGTGCCGAAGGCGAAAACCGAGAAGGGTGACGGAACCCCGGCGCTGACGCTAACGTAGCGGCCATGTGGGAACGTCATCTGTTTGCGCGGCCTGTCGCGCGGTCGTTCGGCCGGCGAGCGGGCGCGGTTCTCTGCATGTTGTTCATGGCCGCCGCCTGGCCGGCCGCCGCCCAGACCATTGACCCGGTCGACGGCCGCATGCGCTGGCATGTCGGTCCGACGGATGGCTTGGCGAACCAGTACGTGCGCCAGTCCAGCCGATCGTCGATCTGCGAGTTCGCCGTGTGGGACAAGAGCGGTTTCTTCGCCGAAGCGGTTTTCTGCGAAACCCTGAGCGGCTGGTACTGGAAGCAGTCCTACATGACCCTTGATTTGGCAATGGACGAATTTGGCCATCTCGCCGACTTCATGACACGCGGCCCTGAACCGTTTCGCGACCTCAATTCCAATATCGGTCAGGTCGACCTTTACGGCTTCACGATCGACGATCCCGACAACGCTGGTCTGTGGCAATGTCTGGTCTTCATTAAGGGATTCAACCGCGAAGACAGGGGTTATCAGCAGATGCTGATGGCCTACATGTGCGATGACACCGGCGAGGGGCTCTCTGAAAACCGGCTAAGCGAAGCGCTGGCCGGCCTATCGATCGATGAGGTCTTCTCGCAGTTCGTCGACTGATGAAACCAAGTCTATCAGCCGCCCAGGTACCAGCTGAATTCAAGGGCTGAAGGGATCGCCAGGAACCGATCCATCTCAGCGCGTTTGGTGGCCAGATAAAGGTCGATGTAGTCGCGCCCCAGATAGTCGGCCAGGTGGTCGCCGTTCTTCATGGCGGCGAGCGCATCGCGCCAGTTGCTCGGCATGTCGCCGGTTTCCTGCTGTCTGTCGCCTTCCTGAGGTGGGCCTGGATCGATCTGATTGACGATCCCGTGCTCCAGTCCGGCAAGGATCGCGGCGAGCGTCAGATAGGGGTTGGCATCGGCGCCGGCAATGCGGTGCTCCAGGCGTTTCGCCTTGCCGTCGCCGACCGGCAGGCGGATCGACGTGGTGCGGTTGTTATCGCCCCAGCTGAACGAGCCGGCGCTGTAGCTGCCGGCGAAGACCCGCCGATAGGAGTTGATGTTCGGCAGGAAAATCGCCGCGGATTCGGGCGCCAGCTCTTTCATGCCGCCGATGGCGTGACGCATCGTCTCGCTGCCAAGCTGGCTGCCGTCGTCGAACAGGTTGTTGCCGTCGGTATCGGGCAGGCTGACATGATAATGCAGGCCGCTGCCTTCCTCGTCGGGGAATGGTTTGGCCATGAACGTCGCCCGCATGCCGTGTTTGGGCGCCAGTGCCATCACGACGCGCTGCAGGAGAACGGCATGATCGGCGGCCACGACCGGGTCGTCGCCATGCCTCAGATTGATCTCCATCTGACCGGGCGCGTACTCCGAACTCGCCACATTGGCGGGAATGTTCTGTGCCGCACAGGCGCGCGTCACCTCTTCGATGAATGGGCCGTAATCGTCGAGATCGGCCATCGAATAGACCTGGCGTGACGAGGCCCGTTCGCCGCTGCCCGGCAGGATCGGCTGCTGTGGGGCGCCGTCGGCGGATCGCTTGGGATCGATCAGGTAGAACTCGAGCTCGGCGGCTATCAGCGGCCGCCAACCGCGGTCGTGAATACGCTGGGCGACCTTGGCGAGAAGCTGCCGGGGGCTGGCATCGTAGGGCCGCCCGTCCAGGTGAAACACATCGATCAGGACCTGCGCCGTCGGACGTGTCGCCCAGGGAACCGGAACCAGGCTTCCTGCGACCGGACGACCCAGATCATCGGGATCGCCGTCCGACAGACCGCGCCCGCCGGGATCACTGGTGTCACCGGTAACGTCCAGCAGAAACATGGCGCCTGCGACAGGTAGTCCCTGATCGTAGATCTTGGCGGCGTCATCACGGCTGATGCGCTTGCCGCGCCAAAGGTTGCAGAGATCGGAGTAGATCGCGTCGACGACGTCGATATCAGGATGTTGTTCCAAGAACCGGTCGAGTTCGCTGCGGTCGCCTGTCGCCGCCATCAAGTCCCCCGTTTGTTGGGTCGCGGGCAGTGGATCACGCAGAGAACATCCCTGGCAAGTTGCACATGTGTCGGCGAGGGGCCATTTTTGTCAGGCAGCTGGGAGGCATGGCATTGACGACACGGCAGATTTTCAACGCGTCCGATGCCCGTTTTGTGCCGGATGATCGCTATGGCGAACCGGTCGAGGGCATGTGGTGGTGCAACATCAGCTACGAAATGGCGACCGGGCAAGGCAGCTTCCTGCTGCGCATGGATCCCGGCACCAGTTCGAAGCCGCATGAGCATATGGACTTCGAGGAGTTCTATGTGATTGACGGCGAACTCGTCGACAACGACGGTGCGGTGTTCCGAACCGGTGATTTCGTCAGCTTCGGGCCGGGATCGAAGCACTGGTCGACAACCGACCAGGGCTGCACGCTCGCGGTGTTCTTGCGGCAGGCGAACCGGCGGCTTGGCGAGGATGAGCGGCGCAATCTGGAATAGAAAAAACTGATCACTTGACCCCGTTTGATTGAGAAACCTCATGAATGTGGGCCGTTTGTGCCACATTGGGTCACAAAATGGGGCGCTTTAGCCTATAATCCGCAAGGATTCGCAGACATTTCCTGGCCTTACGGGTAGTGTCGCGGCGCCAGTTGTTACGCCGTCTATTCAACAAGAAACGGCGGGCAGGAGCCAATAAGTGACAGGAAGACGCGCATGGCTGTGGAAGGCTTGGACGTAGCAGCATTGTCGGCGGGTACCCCTGCGGGTTCGCCGGTTCACGTGATCGACGGAATGTCGTCTGGTGGCATTCACATCGACGACGCCGAGAGTGTGCTGCGCGCATCATTTGATCGCCAGGGCCCCGATCTCTTGATCGAGGGCCGCGACGGTAGCCAGATTCTGATCCAGGACTACTTTACGGCCGCCACGCCGCCGGATCTGATCCTGGGTGAGGGCGCCGGCGTCATGAAGGGTTCCCTGGTGTCGGCGCTTGCCGGATCGCCGACGCCCGGCCAGTACGCCCAACTCGATAGCGCGTCGTTGACCGCGAGCTCGGTGGGCCAGGTCGAGGCCATTACCGGCGAGGCCTTCGCCGTTCGCGTCGATGGCACGCGCGTCGCACTGGAAGTCGGCTCGCCGATCTATCTGGGCGATGTCCTGGAGACGTCGTCTGACGGCGCGGTCGCCGTTCTGTTTGCCGACGGCACACAGTTCTCGCTGTCCGAAGACGCCCGCATGGTTGTCGACGAGCTGATCTACGATCCCGGTTCCGACAACAACGTCGCTTCGTTCTCGCTGGTCCAGGGTCTGTTCGTCCTGGTCTCCGGCGATGTCGCCAAGACCGGCGATATGACAGTCGAAACACCGGTTTCGACCATCGGCATTCGCGGCACATCGGTGGCGATCCAGGCGGCCGCCGAAGGCATCCAGAACCTCGTCACGCTGCTGCAGGATCCCGATGAGACTACTGGTCTGGTCGAGGTCGCCACCAACGTCGCGGCAGTGATCCTGAGCGAACTCGGCGCCACGACGTCGGTCTCGTCCATCAATCAGGCGCCGAGCCCTGTCGAAATTCTAGACGGCGCCGATATCGAGGCGCTCTATCGCGCTGCACTCGCCACCATGCAGGTGCTGAACGATGCCGATCTGGGCGTCGAGACGGGTGCCGATGACGGCAGTGGCGATCAGGCCCAGCCCGCCGACCCGGATGCCGCGGTTCAGGCTTTTGCCGAGGCGGTCGAGGATCTGTTCGAAGAGCTTGCCGCCGCCATCGAAGAGGCCGAAGGCGAAGGTGAGAGCGAAGACGGCGGCGAGGGAGAAGAAGAAACCGGCGCGTCGGCCGGCGACGAGCTGGAGAGCCTGCCGGACAAGGAGCGCAACGACGAAACGATTGAGGAAATGACCGAAGAGGGCAGCACCAACAGCCCGCCAGCGGGCGAGGTCACCCTTACCGGCGCGTCGGTCGAAGATACCCTGCTTACGGCGGACGCATCAGAGATCACCGATGCCGATGGTCTCGGCGAGTTTTCCTACCAGTGGCAGGTTCTGACCGAGGGCGGCTGGGTCAACATCGATGGCGCGACCGATGAGACGTTCGCGCCCGGCGATGACCAGGTCGGCGCGCAGGTGCGCGTGGTCGTTTCCTATACCGATGGCGGCGGGACGTCGGAGAGCGTTGCGAGCGGTCCGACCGATCCCATCGCGAATGTCAACGATGCGCCGGAAGGCGACGTCGTCATCGCCGGTGACGCCCAGGAAGATTCACTTCTGACGGCCGATGCCTCGGGCATCAGCGATGACGACGGCCTGGGCGACTTCAGTTACCAGTGGCAGGCGCTGGTCGACGGTGTCTGGACCGACATCGCCGGCGCGACCGGCACGACGTTCACGCCCGGCGACGATCAGGTCGGCAACGCGGTGCGCGTGGTTGTCTCCTATACGGACGGCCAAGGCACGGGCGAGAGCGTCACGAGCGACCCGACCGCGCCGATCGGAAATCTAAACGATCCGCCGGTAGGCGATGTCCTGATCGATGGCGTGGCTCAGGAGAATGCGCTTCTGACCGCTGACACCTCAGGTTTGAGCGACGCCGATGGTCTGGGCGATCTTAGTTACCAGTGGCAGGCATTGGTCGATGGTGTCTGGACTGATGTCGCCGGAGCGACAGACGACACCTTCACGCCGGATGATCCAGAGGTCGGCTCGCAGCTGCGCGTCGTCGTCAGCTACACCGACGGCAACGGCACGGCAGAGAGCGTCACCAGCGGCGCGACCGATCCGGTTACCAACGTCAATGATGATCCGGCTGGTGCGGTCGCCATTCTCGGCGATGTCCAGGAAGATTCACCGCTGACGGCGGATACCTCGGGCCTGAGCGACGCCGATGGCCTGGGCGCGTTCAGCTACCAGTGGCAGGCGCTGGTCGATGGTGTCTGGACCGATATCGCCGGCGCGACGGACCAGAGCTTTACGCCGGGCGATGACCAGGTTGGCGATCAGTTGCGCGTCGTCGTCTCCTACACGGATGGCGGCGGTAACGCGGAGAGCGTCGAAAGCGACGCCACCGCGCCGGTCGAGAACGTCAACGACGAGCCTGACGGCGTCGTGACCATTGGCGGTGTCGCCCAGGAAGACTCGCTGCTCACGGCCGACGCATCCGGTCTGACCGATGACGATGGCCTGGGCGCGTTCAGCTATCAGTGGCAGGCGCTGGTCGATGGTGAATGGACGGACATCGCCGGCGCGACCGATGAGACCTTCACGCCGGGCGACGATCAGGTCGGCGATCAGCTGCGTGTCGTTGTCAGCTACACGGATGGCGAGGGAACGGCTGAAAGCGTTGAAAGCGCGTCAACCGATTCGGTCGCCAACGTGAACGACGATCCGGCTGGTGCCGTCGTCATTGAGGGCGACGCCCAGGAAGACAGCGAACTCACGGCCAACACCGATGACCTCACCGATGACGATGGTCTCGGCGCGTTCAGCTATCAGTGGCAGGCGCTGGTCGATGGTGAATGGACGGATGTCGCGGGCGCGACCGACGACACCTTCGCACCCGGTGACGATCAGGTCGGGCAGCAGGTGCGCGTTGTCGTCAGTTACACCGATGGCGAAGGCACGCCGGAGAGCGTGACCAGCGATCCCACAGATCCCGTCGGCAACATCAACGACGATCCCGAAGGTGACGTGACGATTGCCGGCTTGGCGCAGGAAGATGAGGTGCTGACCGCCGACGCCTCCGGCATCAGCGATGCCGACGGTCTGGGCGCGTTCAGCTATCAGTGGCAGGCGCTGATCGATGGCACGTGGACGGATATCGCCGGTGCGACCGGTGACACGTTTACGCCGGGCGACGATCAGGTCGGTGACGCGTTGCGTGTCGTCGTCAGCTATACAGATGGCGGCGGCAACCCCGAGAGTGTCGCAAGCGAGGCGACTGATCCCGTGGCGAACGTCAACGATGAGCCCGCGGGTGCGGTCGTCGTGGACGGTGCTGCCCAGGAAGACAGCGAGCTATCGGCCAATACCGACGGTCTGTCGGATGATGATGGTCTGGGCGACTTCAGCTACCAGTGGCAGGCGCTGGTCGATGGTGAGTGGACCGACATTGCCGGTGCGACGGACGACACCTTCACACCCGGCGATGATGAAGTCGGCGCCCAGGTGCGCGTCGTCGTTAGCTATACCGACGGCGAGGGCACGGCTGAGACCGTAGAGAGTGCGGCGACCGATCCGGTCGGGAACGTCAATGATGAGCCGGAAGGCGACGTCACCATTGATGGCGCCGCCCAGGAAGATGCCGTTCTCACCGCGAACACGGACAATTTGTCGGATGACGACGGCTTGGGCGCGTTCAGCTATCAGTGGCAAGCGCTGGTCGATGGCGAGTGGGTCGACATCGCAGGCGCGACGGAGGACACGTTCACGCCGGGCGACGACCAGGTTGGCCAGCAATTGCGTGTCGTCGTCGACTATACCGACGGCGAGGGTACGGCCGAGACGGTTGAGAGCGATCCGACCGCGCCGATCGGCAACGAAAACGATCCGCCGGAAGGCGCCGTGCTGGTCGATGGTGTCGCGCAAGAAGACAGTGAGCTTGCGGCCAACACTGATGGTCTCTCCGATGATGATGGTCTGGGCGAGTTTTCCTATCAGTGGCAGGCGCTGGTTGACGGCGAATGGGTCGACATTGCTGGTGCCACCGATGACACCTTTACGCCTGGCGACGACGAAGTGGGTGCACAGGTGCGTGTTGTCGTCAGCTATACAGACGGCGAGGGAACGCCTGAATCGGTCGAGAGTGACCCGACCGCTGCTGTAGCGAATGTGAACGACGACCCGGCTGGCGTCGTCACGATTGACGGTGCACCGCAGGAAGACAGTGAGCTCACGGCCAACACCGATGGCCTGTCCGACGATGACGGTCTGGGTGACTTCTCCTATCAGTGGCAGGCCCTCGCTGATGGCGAGTGGATCGACATTGCCGGTGCGACTGCTGAGACGTTTGCGCCTGGCGATGACCAGGTCGGCGACCAGTTGCGTGTCGTCGTCAGTTACACTGATGGCGAGGGCACGGCCGAGTCGGTCGAGAGCGAACCGACTGCGCCCATTGGCAACGAGAACGACCCACCGGAAGGCGCCGTTCTTGTTGACGGCATCGCCCAAGAGGATGCGGAGCTTTCGGCCAATACGGGCGGCCTGTCGGATGACGACGGCCTGGGTGAGTTCAGCTATCAGTGGCAAGCGCTGATCGATGGCGAATGGGTCGACATCGCCGGCGCGACCGACGACACCTTCACGCCTGGCGATGACCAGGTCGGCGATCAATTGCGTGTCGTCGTCTCCTATACGGACGGCCAGGGCACGGCGGAAAGTGTCGAGAGCGGTGCGACCGACCCGGTCGCCAACGTGAATGACGAACCGGCCGGCGCGGTCCTGATCGACGGCGTGGCGCAGGAGGATTCGGAACTCGCCGCCAATACCGACGGTTTGTCGGATGACGATGGCCTCGGCGCGTTCAGCTACCAGTGGCAGGCCCTGATCGATGGCGAATGGATCGACATTGCCGGTGCGACGGATGATTCGTTCACGCCGGGCGATGTTGAGGTCGGCGCACAGGTGCGCGTTGTGGTCAGTTATACAGACGGCGAAGGCACGGCGGAGACCGTCGAAAGCGATGCGACTGACCCAATTGCCAACGTGAATGATGAGCCTGCGGGCGCCGTTACAATCGATGGTGTCGCGCAGGAAGACAGCGAGCTCACGGCGAACACCGACGGTCTGTCGGATGACGATGGCCTCGGTGAGTTCAGTTACCAGTGGCAATCGCTTGTCGATGGCGAGTGGATCGATATTGCTGGCGCTACGGATGATGCGTTCACGCCGGGCGACGACCAGGTTGGTCAGCAGCTCCGTGTCGTCGTCAGCTACACTGACGGTGAAGGCACGGCCGAGTCCGTCGAGAGCGATCCGACGGCGTCCATCGGTAACGAGAACGATCCGCCTGAAGGGGCCGTGCTCGTCGATGGTGTCGCGCAAGAAGACAGCGAGCTCGCGGCAAACACCGACGGCCTTTCCGACGACGACGGATTGGGCGCGTTCAGCTATCAGTGGCAGGCGCTTGTCGATGGTGAATGGATCGACGTTGCCGGCGCGACAGGCGACACCTTCACGCCTGGCGACGACGAGGTCGGCGCGCAGGTGCGGGTGGTCGTCAGCTACACGGACGGTCAGGGTACGGCCGAGACTGTTGAGAGCGTGGCGACGGATCCTGTGGCCAATGTCAACGATGACCCTGAGGGTGCTGTCACGATCGATGGTGTCGCGCAGGAAGACTCCGAACTCTCTACCAACACCGACGGTCTGTCGGATGACGATGGCTTGGGCGAGTTCAGCTACCAGTGGCAGGTATTGGTTGACGGCGAATGGATCGACATTGCCGGCGCCATCGATGAGACCTTCACACCGGGCGATGACGAAGTCGGTTCGCAGGTGCGCGTTGTCGTCAGCTACACGGACGGCGAGGGCACGGCCGAGACGGTCGAAAGCGATCCAACCGGACCGATTGCCAATGTAAACGACGAGCCCGAGGGCGCGGTGACGATCGACGGCGTCGCCCAGGAAGATGGCGAGCTCACCGCCAATACGGATGGCCTCTCCGACGATGATGGCCTGGGCGAGTTCAGTTATCAGTGGCAAGCGTTTGCCGGAGGTGTTTGGGTCGCGATCGCCGGCGCGACCGACGCGACGTTCACGCCGGGCGACGATCAGGTCGGCCTGCAACTGCGTGTTGTCGTGGACTACACGGACGGCCAAGGCACCACCGAGAGTGCCGAGAGCGCTGCAACCGACCCTGTCGACAACGTAAACGATGACCCCGATGGTGCGGTCACGATCGACGGTGTGGCGGAGGAGGATTCCGAACTCACCGCCAACACCGACGAGTTGTCGGATGACGATGGCCTCGGTGAGTTCAGCTATCAATGGCAGGCGCTGGTCGATGGCGAGTGGACGGACATCGACGGTGCGACCGACGACACGTTCACGCCAGGCGACCACCAGGTTGGTGAGCAGGTGCGTGTTGTCGTCAGTTATACGGACGGCCAGGGCACGGAAGAGAGTATCGAAAGTGCACCGACCGATCCGATTGCCAATGTCAACGACGAGCCGGAAGGCGACGTCATCGTCGACGGCGCCGCTCAGGAAGACTCCATCCTGACAGCCAACACCGACGGCCTATCGGATGATGATGGCCTGGGCGAGTTTGAATATCAGTGGCAGGCGCTGATCGACGGTGAGTGGATCGATATCGCAGGCGCGATCGGCGATACATTCACGCCGGGCGATGATGAGGTCGGCGCACCGGTTCGTGTTGTCGTCAGCTATACGGACGGCGAGGGCACGAACGAGAGTGTCGAGAGCGCGGCAACCGATCCGATTGCGAACGTGAACGACGAGCCGGATGGCGGCGTCGGCATCAATGGCGTCGCTGAGGAAGATTCGACGCTGACCGCCGACACGTCGGATCTCAGCGATGACGATGGCCTTGGTCCATTCAGCTATCAGTGGCAGATCCTGACTGATACCGGCTGGCAGGACGTCGAAGGCGCGACGGACGACAGCTTCACGCCCGGTGACGACGAAGTCGGCTTCCAGATGCGCGTGGTCGTCAGTTACACCGACGGCGGCGGTACTGTCGAGACGGTCGAGAGCGCCGCCACCGACAACGTGGCGAACGTCAACGACGCACCGGAAGGCAATGTCGGCATTAACGGCGATCCCGAAGAGGGCGAGGCGTTGACGGCCGACACGTCCGGTCTAAGCGATGACGATGGTCTCGGTGAGTTCAGCTATCAGTGGCAGGTTCTGACCGGTGACGGATGGGTCGATATCGATGGCGCGACGGACGACACATTCACACCGGACGAAGACCAAGTCGGGTTCCAGGTTCGCGTTGTCGTGAGTTACACCGATGGCCAAGGGACGCTTGAAACCGTCGAGAGTGGCGCGACCGACGAGATCGAGCCTGAGCCCGGCGAGGTTGATGTCGTCGTCAACAACAATGGTGAAGTGTTCCTGCAGGGCACGTTTGTGGAACTGGGCATCGGCGCGAACGGTGCGATGGGTACCGTCGGTGCGGCGCCGGAATCGTTTGAGGCATCCAACGAGCCTGGTCTGCCGGGGCTTTCGTTCTATGCCAGCAATGCGCCGCTGGCCGACGGTGACAACGGCACCGGCGATGCGTTCCTGCCGGGTATCCCGGTCGAGAATTTCACGCTCGCCTTTACCGATTCGGAAGGATCGTTTGTCGGATCGAACCAGAATGATGATGGTGGCACCGACATCCCGATGAGCGTCGAAAGCACGTCGTCGGACGACGGTGTGGCATCGGCGACTCTGACGGGCGGTGTCGACGATAAGGTCGAGATCAGCCAGACGGTGAGCCTTGGTGCCGACGACACCTACTACACAACGACCGTAACGATTACCAACACCGGTGACGAGACACTCACCGGCCTTCGCTACATGCGCAACAACGATCCCGATCACGAGGTCGATGCGGTGGGCGGTATCGGCTTCCCGACGATCAACGACGTTCTGCTGAACCCGGATGGCACGGGCGGTGTCGCCGCCGTCAATGCCTTGGGCCAGTTTAGCGGCCAGAGCATCCTCTTGGTCGCCGATCAGTCGGCGCTCAACCAGGAGAACGGTCTCGACGACGGTTCAATCCAGGTGCGTGCGTCGGCCTATGGCTTCGAGAACCTCGACCCGTTCGATTCGCGGGGTTTCGACAATCCATCCGATCCCAATGGTTCGACCGCCGATATCGGCATCAACCTTGTCTATGTTCTGCCGGATCTGGAACCCGGCGAGTCGATCACGATCACCTGGGTGACCTCGACCAACAATCCGTCCGACGGCAACGACTATCTGGTCGCGCAGGCGGATCAGACGACGGTCGATGGCGGCAACGGCGATGACATCGTTCTGGCCGCGCGCGAGGAGACGAGCGAGACCCTGATCGGTGGCAACGGCACCGATGCGCTGTTCGCCTACAGCACCGGTGCGACCGGCGACGTGCTTGTCGGCGGTAATGGCAGCGATTTCCTAAGCAGTGGCGGCGGCGCCGATAGTTTGACCGGTGGCCTGGGCGCCGACATCTTCTTCTATGATGACGAGGATGATGGCCACGTTATCGCGAGCAACACCACCTACTCGTCGATCGCTTCGCCTGAGGCCGACACCATTGTCGACTTCCAGAGCGGACTGGACGTCATTCAGCTGCTCAGCGATGCCTTTGGCGACCTGCCAGAGGGCGCGCTGGTCGATGGCGTCAACTTCTCGGTGATCGCGGACTCCTATGACGGCACCAATGCCGGCACCAACGCCAACCATGATGCCGGCGAGGCGACCTTTGTCTATTCGGTCGCCGACGGCACGCTGCACTATGACGGCAACGGCGCCGATGCTGGTTACACGGCTGTCGCGGCCATGGATCAGCCAGCCGCCTCCGATATCGAGATCGTCTCCAGCACGTAGCCGGGCCGCCGGTTCGCCGGTCTCGAGAAGCCCCAACTCGGGCTGAACATGCCCATTCCGACGCGATTCGGTGTCCGGCCCGCAGATTCGGCTTTAAATCGGCCCAAAGTGTGATGGCTGACACACCTACCTGCATCCGCTACCGGCGATAGTTTCCTTGCTCTAAAGTAGTAGTGCGTTGATATGGCGCGCCCGTGACGCTGGGGCTCAATCAACGCGGTGAGCGCACAAAAAGGGCCAAAAACGGCCTTGTTTGAGGGACACACGCACATGGCGGTCGAAAGTACTGCAAGTACGGCCTTGTCCGCTCCGGTCACGTCACCGTCGCCCCATGTGGTCGATGGCATGGCGCAAGGGCCGTTGAGCCTGCCATTCGGCGACATGGCGCTGCGTGCCGACTTCGACCGTCAGGGTCCCGATCTGGTCATTGAGGGATTGGACGGCACCCAGGTCGTCATTCAGGACTACTTCGCCACAACCGAACCTAGCGACCTCGTTCTGGGCGACGGCGCCGGTGTGCTGAAAGGTGCCCTGGTCTCGGCGCTCGCGGGTTCACCCACCGCCGGCCAGTACGCCCAGGCCGAGACGGCATCGGTGACTGACGGCGCAATCGGCCAGGTCGAGGCGGCGACCGGTGAGGCCTTCGCCATCCGTGCCGACGGCACGCAGGTGGCGCTGGAGGTGGGTTCGCCGATCTACATGGGTGACGTACTTCAGACGCCGTCCGATGGTGCCATCGCGGTGCTGTTCACCGATGGCACGCGGTTCTCGCTATCAGAAGACGCCCGCATGGTTGTCGACGAGCTGATCTACGATCCCGGTTCCGACAGCAACGTCGCTTCGTTCTCGTTGGTCCAAGGTCTGTTCGTTCTGGTTTCCGGTGATGTCGTCAAGACCGGCGACATGACCGTCGAGACGCCGGTGGCGACGATCGGCATTCGCGGCACCTCGGCGGCGATCCAGGCGGCCGCCGAAGGCCTGCAGAACCTCGTCACGCTGCTGCAGGACCCGGACGGTAATGTCGGTCTGGTCGAAGTCGCGACGGAAATCGGGACGGTCATTTTGAGCGAGGTCGGTGCGACGACGACGGTGACATCGCTGGACCAGGCGCCGACACCGGTCGAGATTTTGGGCGGCGCGGACATCGAGGCGCTCTATCGCGCCGCGCTCGCGACCATGCAGTTGCTCAGTGAGGCCAACCTTGGCGTTGGCGACAGCGTGATCAACGAGAGTTCGAACACCAACGCGAACGCGCCGTCCGATGAGGGAGCGGCGTCGACGCTGACGGTGGCGGACGTCACCGAGAACGGCAATCCCGGCGACGACGAATCCCAAGCGGGCGAGCCTGCCGACCCCAACGCCGCCGTGCAGGCGTTCGCCGAGGCGGTTGGCGACCTGTTCGAGGCTCTGGCCGAGGAAATCGAAGAGAACGAGACCGCGAACGCCGAGAGCGACGCGACGGACGATCCCACACCGACTGGCGCGTCCGCCGGCGATGAAATCCCCGGCGTCACACCGCCTGCCGACGAGAGCCTTCCGGACAAGGCGCGCAGTGATCCGCCGGTCGAGACCGACCCGGTGGTCGAGACGGATCAGGCTCCCACCGATCCGGACGTCGTTGTTGTCGGTGGTGCGGATGCGTTCCTGCGAGGCACCTTTCTTGAGCTTGGCGTGTCGGCGAACGGCGCGCTGGGCACCGATAGCGCGCCACCCGACGGCTTCGCTTCCGCCGATCAGCTCAACCGACCGAACCTGTCGTTCTATGGCGATGACGATCCACTCGCCGGCGACGATGCAACGACGGGTGATGCGTTCCTGCCGGGAATCCCGGTCGAGAACTTCACCATAGCGTTCACCGACGGCGCCGGCGCCTTTGTCGGTTCGAACCAGGGCGGCGGTCTGGGCACCGACATTGCCATGGGGCTCAGCGATACCGCGTCCGGCGGCGGCGTGAATTCGGTGACGTCAGCCGGCGGCGTCGACGGCCGTCTCGATGTGAGCCAGACGATCAGCCTCGGCCTGAACGATACCTTCTTCACCACGACCGTGACGTTGACCAATTCCGGCGACGGCACGATCACTGGCTTGCGTTACATGCGCAGTGGCGACCCCGATCAGGACGCCGACGGTGGCGGCACGTTCAGAACCGTCAACGATGTCCTGATGAACCCCGATGAGAACGGCATCGCCGCCGTTGATGCCCAGGGGCCGACCAGCGATCAGAGCATTCTGCTGCTGGCCGACCAGGGTGCGCTGAATGCCGCCAACGGTCTTGATGACGGTTCGATCGCGGTGCGCGCGTCGGCGTTCGGCTTCCTGAACCTGAACCCCTTTAACCCCAATGCGTTTGACAACCCGGCCGATCCGAATGGCCGTGCGGGCGATATCGCCATCAATCTCGTCTACGACCTGCCGGACCTGGAACCGGGCGAATCCGTGACGATCTCCTGGGTGACGTCGCTCAATGCGCCGTCCGACGGCAACGATGTCCTGGCCGTGCGTGGCGATGAGGTAGCCGCCGATGGCGGTGACGGCGACGACATCATCTACGCGACGCGCGACGACACGGTCGAGTCGCTCGAGGGTGGGGACGGCAACGACCAGCTGTTCGCCATGAGCGAAGGTGACAATGGCGATGCGCTGAATGGTGGCGACGGCAACGACGTGCTGTTCAGCAGCGGCGGTGACGATTTCATGACCGGCGGCGAAGGCAACGATCGCTTCGTTTATGACAACGTCGACGATGGATTTGCCGTGGCCGGTAACACCGCGTTCTCCAATCTGAACAGCCCGGCGCCTGACGTCATTGTCGATTTCGAGAGCGGTGCCGACACGGTCGCGTTCCTGAGCAGCGCGTTCGGCGGCCTGCCGATCGGCAATCTGCAGAACGGTGTCAACTTCTCCGTCATCAACGACTCCTATGACGGCACGAACGCGGGCGCCAATGTGAACCATGGTTTGGGCCAGGGCTCGTTCATCTATTCGCTGGCCGATGGCGTGCTGCACTATGACGGCAACGGTGCGACTGATGGCTATACAGCCGTCGCAGCCATGGACCAACCGGCCGCATCTGACATCGAGATCGTCGCGACGGTCTGACCTCTCTTTACATCGACCTTAGCTTGAATTGAGGCGCTGCGAACCGGCGAGAGGGTTGGACACCGCACGTGCCAAAGCCCGGGCGCGCCAACTCTAACGCACGGCCGAACGTCAGGAGCGCGTTGGTGCCTTACCGTCCATCCTGGGGCGTGTCTCGGGCAAACGAAGAACGGCCAGGAACGACAACACCGCCAGAGCGATCATCACGTAGACGGGTGCGAAGTCGTTTCCGGTGCGCTCCACGAGATAGGTCGTGAGCAGAGGTGTGAGCCCGCCGAATATCCCGTAGGCAATGCCGTTGCCGATCGCGACGACACTGCAACGCAAGCGAGGTTCCAGCGTTTCGGCCATCATAAGGCTGTAGACCGCCCAACCCATGGCAAAGACGACTCCCATGGCCGTCTGGCCGGCGAGAATGAGCGCGAAGCTTTCACGATGAATCAGCCACCACAGTGGCCAAGCAAGCACGATCGTGCCGGCTGCCGCAGAAAACGCTAGGGGTTTGCGCCCGATGCGATCAGCCAGCAACCCGGCCACAGGTACCGTGATCATGATGACAAAGAGCGCCAGCGTGTTGATATCGAGCGCCCTTGCCGTCGAGAGGTGCATATGCACGGTCAGGTCCGATACCGCATAGATGAAGGCGATGTAAAACCCGACGCCGCCCAGAAGGATCATGCAGATGTAACAGACGATGGAGCGCCAGGCTGTGCGGAAGACATCCTTGACCGGCATTTGATCAGCGCTATCGATTGCCTCGAAGTCCGGCGTCTCCGTGAGTTTTCGGCGCATGAGATAACCGATCAGCGAAATCACCATGCCGAACAAGAAGGGGATCCGCCATCCCCATGTCTGCATCTGTGCTTCATCCAACAGGTTCCCCATGAGCGCTCCCAAGCCGGAACCCAGGATGAGTCCGAGGAATTGGCCTGTCATGGACCAGCTCGAAATGAACGCGCGGCGTTGTTTCGGAGCGTGCTCCATCAAGAAGACCGTGGAGCTGGCATATTCGGCGGCGACGGCGAAACCCTGCACCAGCCTCAGCAAGACGAGCAGGATGGGCGCAGCAAGGCCGATGGCGTAGTAGGATGGCAAGATACCTATGGCAAACGTCGACAGGCCCATGACGGCAATCGTCGCGACGAGGATCGGCTTTCGGCCGTATCTGTCAGCCATGTGGCCCAGAACGATGGCGCCGATGGGCCGTCCTGCATAACCCACGGCGAAAGCCGCGAAGGCGGAAAGTAGGGAGGCGACGGGATCATCGGAGGGAAAGAACTGTTTGCCGATGGTGACCGCGAAGAATCCATAGACCCCGAAGTCGTACCATTCCAAGACGTTGCCGAAGCCCGCGGCAACGACCTTGGATTTCAAGGTGCCGCCGGTCGCTGTTCCATCGTTGGTCCGACTATTGGTCATCGACAACGCCGCCTGAACACCGACTAGCGCAGCAGCGCGGCCATCGAGGCAATTCGACAACCATGGTCATCATGCTCAATCCAGCGATCGACGTTCGGAATGGTCTCGCCGCCAACTGTTTCACCCGCCGGATTGTCCATCATGGCCTCGCGCGATATGTCCTAGATCACTGATTATTGCGTGTGAATCGTCAGTAGTGCGGGGGCGTTACCACGCCATTGGACGAAAAGGCGTTCAGACAACGAGCCGGCCGGGATTGAGCAGATCGTCGGGATCGAGCGCGTGTTTCAGGCGCCGCATCAAATCAAGTTCGACATCAGACTTGTAGCGCTCCATCTGGCGCAGACGTAACCGGCCGACGCCGTGCTCGGCACTGAACGAGCCGTCCATCGCCACGACCATGCCTTCGACGGCGTCATTGATGTCGCGTTCGCGAGCCAGCAGCCCGTCGCGATCCGCCTCGCTGCGCGATGTCAGGTTGAAGTGGATGTTGCCGTCGCCC
The DNA here is from genome assembly GCA_039028155.1 of Pseudomonadota bacterium. Taxonomy (NCBI): domain Bacteria; kingdom Pseudomonadati; phylum Pseudomonadota; species Pseudomonadota bacterium. Next base: position 49,284 of record JBCCIS010000027.1, on the reverse strand, counting down.
AGGTGACCGAAAGCGATCACCAGCGCGTCCGGCGCCATGGCGTTGACGAGGTCCGTGCCCTCGTTCAAGAACGCCGCGACACGTGACACCGGCACCGCCACGTCATGTTTGATACCGCCGCCATTCAGCACCTGAGCTTCCGGGACGCCCTCTCGGATTGCCCAGATGGCCTGCGCCTGTGCTTCAGATTCCGCGATAACGGCGTCAATCACCAAGCCGTCTTCCAGGGCCTCTGCCAACACGCTTTCCACCATCTGACGCAGTGTATCGCCCTCGCCGCCAGAGCTCGCCTCCATCAGGACATAGGCACCGTGGTCTTGCGTGAACGGGTTCTTGTGTTGCGGCATCAGACGGAAGACGAGGTCGGCGGCGTCGCGCACCAGGTATTCGAAACCGGTGATCTGTCCGCCGGTCGCTTCCTGGGCGCGATGCAGCAGTGTCACCGCCGCTTCCGGATCGCGAACGGCCAGCCATGTGGTGACCACCGAACGCGGGCGGGGCCACAGCTTCAGAACCGCGCCAGTGATGATGCCGAGCGTGCCTTCTGACCCCAGGAACAGCTGCTTCAGGTCATAGCCGGTGTTGTCCTTGCGCAGCGCGCGCATGCCGTCCCAAACCCGGCCATCGGCCAGTACGACTTCCAGCCCGAGCACGTGGTCACGGGCATTGCCAAAGCGAAGCACGTTGGTGCCGCCGGCATTGGTCGAGAGGTTGCCGCCGATCCGGCAACTGCCTTCCGCCGCCAGGCTGAGTGGGTAGAGCCGGTCGGCGTCGGCGGCCGCTGCCTGGACATCAGACAAAATGCAGCCGGCATCGACGGACATCGTGTTGTTGTCGGTGTCGACGGCGCGGATCTGTGTCATCCGGTTGAGGCTCAGAACGACCTGAGTGCCGGTGTCATCGGGTACGCTGCCACCGACCAGCCCGGTATTGCCGGATTGCGGGACGACCGCGACGCCGGCCTTGTGACAGGCGGTGACGATCGCGGAAACCTCTTGCGTACTGGCGGGACGCAGAACCAGGGGTGTCGCACCAGGCCAGCGGTGGCGCCAGTCCGTGACATAGGGCTCGGTATCGGCCGTGCTCTCAAGCCATCCGGATGCACCGACGATGGCTTTAAGCGTGTCGGTCAGACCGTCTGGCAGGGGTGGGGGCGATGTGGTTTCAGCCGTTGAAGACATGAAGTGAAGCTTAGGCCAGATCGTCGGTTGGGCAAACCGACGCCGCGGCGCCGCGCCGCAGACGATCATTGATGGCGCGCCCCAGGCCGTCTTCAGGCACCGACATGACGGCAATGCAACGTGCGCTTGACTGCTCGAGCTCATGCAACATCGCGAACAGGTTGGCGGCGGCCTCCTTTAGATCACCCGTTGCGCTCAGGTTCCGCGTCGTTGCGGCACCGGCAGGAACGTCTGGGCCGAAGGCGAGGAGCGCCTCGTCCGGTTCCGCGGTGTCGGCATGAAGGCGCAAGGGGATACGCGGGGCATAGTGACGCGCCAACATTCCGGGGGACGGTAGGTTGTCGCCTTGAGGTTCGGTCTCGTCGTCAACCGCGCCGGCGCGTTCGGCGAGTTCTTCCCGTGAAACCGCGCCGTTGCGCAGTAGCCGCAAGGAGCCATCACCGGTGCAGGCGACCACGGTGGATTCGAGGCCGATAGGGCAGGGACCACCATTCACGATCACAATGTCCGACCCAGGAAACCCTTCGGCGACATGTTGCGCCGTCGTCGGGCTTAGACGCCCGGATGGGTTGGCGCTGGGTGCCGCGAGTGGCAGGCCGGTCTTCTTCAACAGGGATTGGGCGACCGGGTGGGCGGGAACCCGCAGCGCGACCGTTTCGCCACCGGCGCAAGCGAGGTCGCAGACCGCGCCATTCACCTGGCGTGGCACGACGATTGAAAGTGGACCCGGCCAGAAACTCTCGGCAACCGATCGCGCGGCGGCGTCGAACGTGCCCAGCACCTCGGCCGCCGCCAGATCTCTCACGTGGACGATCAGCGGATTGAAGGTCGGTCTGGCCTTTGCTTCAAAGATGGCGGCGACGGCTGTTGGACTGGTCGCATCACCGCCTAGGCCATAGACGGTCTCGGTCGGAAACGCGACCAGACCGCCGTCGTGCAGATGATCGGCGGCCCGGGCGAGACCTGTCTCATCCGGCGGCAGTAGCGGCATTCAGTCGGTGCGTCCCCTGACGATGAAACTGGGATTTTCGAAACCCGGCTTGCCGTAGGCGAGTTCACTGCCATCGGCGTCGCAAACACTGCCGCCGGCGGCCCGCACCACCGCGTGGCCCGCTGCGGTGTCCCATTCCATGGTCCGGCCGAAGCGCGGATAGACATCGGCCGTGCCCTCGGCCACCAGGCAGAACTTGAGGGAGCTGCCCGCCGACTTCGTGCCGGCGATGGCGAATTGGGTGAGGTAGGCCTTGGACTTTTCATCCAGGTGCGACCGGCTCACCGCCGCATAAAGGCCCTCGCTCGGCGGCTTGCGCGCGCTGACACCCTCGGTCGTGCCGCCGGAGCGGCGGGTCACGGCGTTGCCGTCGGTGGCATAGAGCAGGTCCTTGGCCGGCGCGCCGACCACGCCCATCACCGGCAGGCCGTCTTTGACCAGCGCAATATTGACGGTGAACTCACCGTTACCGCTGATGAACTCCTTGGTGCCGTCCAGCGGGTCCACCAGCCAGAAGGCGGCACCCAGATTGCCGGGCTCGTGGCCGGCGGCGACGCTCTCCTCGGCAACAACCGCGATGTCGGGTGTCAGGGCGGCAAGGCGCTCCAGAATGATGGCTTCGGCGGCTTCATCGGCGTCGGTGACCGGCGAGGCATCGGGCTTGGCTCTGATTTCGGCGCTGCCGTACTGGCGCATGATCTCCACGCCGGCCTCGTCCGCCACGGCGATCAGATCGCCGAGCAGGCCGCTCAAATCCTTGGTCATTCCGTACTCCGTGCCGCGAGCCGGTCGTCATAGCGGGCCGGAAAGAGGCTGGCAAGGGCCAGCCGCCTGTGGTCGTCGGCGTCACGATTGGGTAGTCTGAGCCCATGACTGCGCCAGCTCGTCTCGTGCCCTCGTGGGGAGGCCTGACAGCCCTGTTGCTCGGCCTTGGCCTCGCTGTTTTGCCGGCGCGGGCGCAGGAGACGTCGGACGCGAAGCCGGCGGATATCGAGGCGATGGTCGAGGCTGGCCAGGCCGTGGTGCTGCCGCTGGGTGACGCCTTGAAGACGCCCGGGACTGTTGTGGATGCGGAGACGGTATCGCCTGAGGACGACGGGACCTCCGAAACGGCCGATGACAATACCGATGAAGACCATGTGGCGGGTGTAGACGCGGCGGATGCTGGCTTGCCCGACGACCAGTCCGAAGACAGCGCAGCCGACAACGCTGCCGTGGATGAACCTCAGGTCGAGGTTGTGGTGGAAGAAACAACCGAAAAGCTGGAGCCGGAAACCGTGCCCGAACCCGACACGGTGATGGAGGCCGTGCCCGACGAGGCGATCGCCGACGAACCGGTGGAGGAGGTTGTCGCCGCAGAGAACATCGAGATGCCTGAACCGACGTCATTGATCGAGGACGAAATCGATGACGGGTCAACCGGCGTGTCAGTCCCGTCCGCCGACCTTGAATCGGAGATCGAGGCGGCGGCTCTCGTGGATGAAGCGACCGGGGAAGGGTCGGCCGATTTCGGCGACGTCGAAGAACCCACGACCGAGACGATTGTGGTCGAGGAGACCATTGTCGACGAGGTGATCGTCGATCCGGACACAGGGGAACCGGCGGCCGAGGCGATCATCGTCGAGGAAACGGTAATCGAGGAGGTCACCACGGTTGAGCCGGGCATTGAGGAGACGCCTGTCGAAGAGCCCACCGTTGACGAGCCCGTCATCGAGGAAGCCGCTGTGGACGAGTCCACCGATGAGGCGCCCGCCGCAGACGATCCGGCCATAGAGGTGTCGGTCGCCGAGGAACCGGAGTCAGAGACTATTGAGGTCGTGCCCGACGATCAGGCTCTAGAGGAAATCGTGGACGGCGCGATTGAGAGCCAACCAGCATCAGAGGAGCCGGCGGTCAGCGACGTCGAACCGGAACCCGAAGAAATCGTCGTCGCCGAGACGGCCGTCGAGGCGCCGGTAATCGAACAACCGGCCGTTGATGAACCGGAGGCGCTTGTCGGCGCAATGGTGCCGCTCCGCACCGCTGAATTGGGCAATGCCGAATCAATCGGCCCTTACCGCCTTTGGCTGGCGTCTTACAAGACGGTGCGCCAAGCAAAGGAGGGTTGGCAGCAAATCGCGCTCGCCAACCAGGACCTGCTGGCTGATCTGACACCGATCATCGTGCTCAAGGATCTAGGCCAGGACGAGGGCACGTTCTTCCGCCTCCAGGCCGGACCTCTGCAAAGCCAGGGCACCGCTTCGGCGCGGTGTACCGCCCTTGTCGACCGCAACGTCTACTGTTCGGTGCTCGGACCCTAGAGCAGATCCTGTTTTGGTGGAATCGCTTCGCGATTCCGCCAAGGCAGGTGAATCTGCTCTACTCTTAGATAGAGAGCGGATTCACGTGGTTAGGTGGAACCGTCTTACGGTTCCACCTAACCACGATCCGCTCTAGGATCCTAAATCTCGTTGGCGACCTTCAGCCCTTCCAGCACCGCCTCCTCGGCGGTGCGGGGCGCCAGACAATCACCGATCTCGTGCAACTCACCGTCCCAGCCGTCCAGCTCGGCGGCCAATCCGTTGACGGCGCTGTGACCGAGTGACGTCACCACGGTGTCGACCTCGTCCACGATAATGGGTTCCCCGCTGGTGACGTGCTGGAAGTAGGCGCTCGTGTCGTCGACGCCGAACAGCCTGGCATAGGGAATGATCTTGACGCCGAGCTTGTTCAGGATGCCGGCCCAGTGGTCGCGCACATACATCTGGATGGTTTGGCCGGGCATGTAGCCGTCTACCGCCAGGGTGACGTTGCACCCGTTGCGCGCAAGCTGTTCGGCGACGCCCAGGCCGATCCAGTCGCAGCGCCAGTCGGCAACCACCACCGAACCGCCGACATTGGCTTCGCCGCGCACCACCGCCCAGGCGTTGACCACGTGCGCTTCGTCGGCGCCCTCGATGTCGACGGGCCTGGGTTCGGCGCCCGTTGCGATGATGATGGCATCCGGCTTCTCTTGCTCGACGAGTTGCCTGTCGACCTCTTGATTGCGCACGACCGTGACACCGGCGAGCTCCATCTCGCGGGTCAGGTTGGTGACGATGCCGCCGAACTCGGCACGGCCTGGCAACATCTGGGCAAGGAGTGTCTGGCCGCCCAACTGAGCCGACTTTTCATAAAGGGTGACGTCGTGACCGCGCTCCGCGGCGACGGCCGCGGCCTTCATGCCGCCGGGTCCGCCACCGGCTATCAAGATTTTTTTCTTTTCTCCTATAGGCTTACGTGATCCGTACTGAACCTCGCGCCCGGTCTCGGGGTGCTGAATGCACGATATGCCGACGCCCAAGTGCATGTGCCCGATGCACGCCTGGTTACACGCGATGCAAGCGCGGATGTCGTCGACACGGCCCGCGAGCGCCTTGTTCGCCATGCCAGGATCGCAGATCTGGGCGCGTGTCATGCCGATCATGTCGGCCTGACCGGTGACCAGAACTTCCTCGGCCTGTTGCGGTTGGTTGATGCGCCCGGCGACAAACACGGGCTTCGAGATCTTTTCGCGCACCGTGGCGGCGAACGGCGCGACATATTTGTTCTCGATCCACATGGGCGGCACGATGTGGATGGACCCGCCAAGCGATGATGACGAGCCAGCGATGACATTGAAGTAGTCGAGGTCGCCATCCTCATCCAGTTTGACGATCGCTTCGACGACCTGTTCGGCCTCCAGGCCGTCATAGGACATCTCGTCGCCGGAGATCCGCATGCCGATGACGTAGTCGGGTCCGACCTTGCGGCGGATGTCGGCGGCGATCTCGCGAATGAAACGCAGGCGGCCGTCCAGATCGCCGCCGTATTCGTCGTCGCGCAGGTTCAGCTTGGGGTTCAGGAACTGGGCCGGTAGGTAGCCGTGGCTCGCTACGATCTCGACCCCGTCAAGGCCGGCATTCTGCATCCGCACCGAGGCATCGCCATAGCCGGCAATAATCTCGCCGATCATGCGTTTGGAGAGCGGGCGCGGCATGATGTGGAATCGCTCGTTGGGCACGGCCGACGGCGCATAGGCGACCGGCGCGCTGCCGTCGATCGATTCAAAGTTCTCGCGGCCGGGGTGGAACACCTGGCCGAACACCTTGCAACCATGGGCGTGTACCGCGTCCGCCAGCTTGCGGTAGCCGGGGATGCAGCGGTCGTTCATGGCCGAGACCGTGTGCGATGTGTAGACGCCGCTGTCGTGGACCAGGGCGACCTCTGTAATGATCAGACCGGCGCCGCCGACCGCCCGCGACTCGTGATAGGCGATGAAGTCGTCGTTGGGCAGGTAATCCGAACACAGGGTCGTCATGTGACCGGTTGAGAAGATCCGGTTCTTGAACGTCACGCCCTTGATGGTGAGCGGCGAAAACAGATTGGGGAACTGATCGGACATGGCCTATTCCGGCGATGCTGGCAAAGACCTCCGAGCTTAACCAACCTGGAACGACAACGCCATGCGCTGGTGAGCGGTATTAGGTTGGACTAAGCTGCCGCCAACGGTTGATCGAGGGGAGTGGCGTCCATGGCAAAGCCCGCAACCAAGCTCTTCAAGCGTGCGGATATGGCATTCGCCGACTATGGCGGGCCGCCCGGCAAGGCAACGATCGCCAGGTTGATCGGTCCGGATCTCAGCACCACCATGGGCGCCGGCATCGCAACCTTTGACGGCTGTTCGCTGGAATGGACCGTGCTCTATGACGAGTTGATCGTGGGTATCGAGGGGCTGTTCCGCCTTCGCGTCGGCGGTGAGGTGTTCGAGGCCGGCCCCGGCGATGTCATCTGGATACCGGAAGGTACCGCCTTGAAGTACGAAGGCGACGGTGCAACGGTGTTCTACGCACTTCACCCCGTTCAGTGGAAACAAAAGCACGGTCTGGACTAGGCCGTCGGTAGAGGGGACCGAGATCATGGCAACACGCGTGAATGTGGCGGCACAAGCGGATCTGGATAAGGCGGTCGACGAGGTGATCGCGGAGTTCATCGCCGAGAACCCGAAAAGCCAGGCCGAAAACGAAAAGGCTGCATCCTCGATGCCTGGCGGCAACACGCGCACGGTTCTGTTCTATCCGCCGTTTCCGCTGACCATCGCGCGCGGCGAGGGCGCGAGCGTTTGGGATATCGACGATCACAAATACACCAACTTCGTGGGCGAGTTCGGCGCCGGCCTGTTCGGCCATTCAGATCCGCAGATCACGGAGGCGATCAATCGTGCCGTCAGCGACGGTACCGTTCTGGGCGGACCGAACCGCTATGAGCGCATCCTTGCCGCTGAGCTGGTCAATCGTTTCCCGGCGCTGGATCTCGTTCGCTTCACCAATTCAGGGACCGAAGCCAATCTGTTCGCCTTCGTTACCGCCCGCGCGGTAACCGGCCGCGACAAGGTGATGGTGTTCGATGGTGGGTATCACGGCGGTGTTTTCCTGTTCCATCACGGCGGCTCGCCGATAAACGCACCGTTTGACTATGTCATCGCACCCTACAACGACATCGAAGGCACGCTTGCCCTGATCGAACAGCACGCTGGCGAATTGGCCTGCGTCAATATCGAGCCGATGCAAGGCGGCGGCGGCTGTGTACCTGCTGAACGCGAGTTCCTGGTGGCGCTACGCGAAGCGACCGAGCGCCACGGCATCATTTTGATCTTCGACGAGGTCGTCACGTCACGCCTTTCCGGCGGGGGTCTGCACGGCAAGCTCGGCATCACGCCGGACCTGATTGCCTTGGGCAAGTACATTGGTGGTGGTGCGACGTTTGGCGCCTTTGGCGGCCGGCGCGATATCATGAAGCGCTATGACCCCTATGAGGCCGATTCCTTTGCCCATGCTGGCACGTTCAACAACAACGTCATCACCCATGCGGCCGGCGCCACGGCGATGACCCAGATCTATACGCCGGAAGTAGCGGAGGCCTTCAATGCGGCAGGCGATGCCATGCGCGACAGCCTGAATACCACGATCGACAAGCACGGGCTGCCGATGGTCGTGACGGGACTGGGCAGCGTCATGCAGATCCATGCGTGTCGTGGCCCGATTCGCAACGCCCGTGATGCCCAGCGCGGGTCGCTGCAGAAGAGCAAACTCCTGTTCTATGACCTGTTGGCGCGCGGGCAGCGCCTGACGTGGCGCAACTCCATGCTGCTCAGCTTGCCGCTGACCCAGGGCGACCGCGACGCCTTTGTTGCCGCCTTCGATGACGTGCTCAGCGCCCGCGCGCACCTGCTCGCCATCGAGTGAATTGACAGGACCTAGTTCTCTGCGGTCTTGATGGCGCCGGCGACGTCACCGGACACCAGGTCCGCAGCGTCGAAGTCAGGGTTGGCTTCCGGGATCTCCAGATGCAGGTCGCCGGTGTGATCGAGCGCCAGGCGCCCGTCGGCCAACGTGAAGTCCGTCATATGGCCGCCGCATGAGCGGGCATCGTCGATAAAGTGCAGGTGGTAGCCCGGCACGTTGAGACCGACGGTGTAGTCAGGCAGGCGAAAGCCGAGCAGGGTGCCTGCGATATCCTCGTACTCGTAGACCGGCTGGTGCTTCACGGCCTCGACGAGCGATGGGTAGGGACGCTCCTGGCGCGGTACCGTCCGTACTTCCATGAAGGAGAACCGACCGTCGAGCCGGATCGCGTAGAACCCATTCTTCTTCGGCGCGAGGTTGTCCAGTAGGGACTCGAAGGCGGTCCGGTCCAGCGGACCGGCGATGTCCTGCTCGTGCTCGGCTTCGAAGAACATGACCGTCGCGAAGGGCGTCTTCCAATCGGCGGCGACCGGATAGGCCTTGCCGTCAGCGCGCAGGGCATAGAAGTCGCCGTCGATCAGGATCATCTCACCGTCGAGCGCGTTGAAAGTGCCGAGGCCGAAATCGCCGTGTTCGGCGAGCTCGCCAAAGGTCAGGTCGCCGTCAAAAACGCCTTGCAGCAGCGCGGAGACGGTCGAGGACTGGAAGAACTCGTGGGCGGCTTCATGGTCGTCATGCAGACCGCGCGCACCGTCATGATGGGCATGAAGTGCCCGCATCAGGGTTAGCTTGCTATCCTGTTGGTCCATAACGCGTTCAGGCCTCGTAGACGACGTCGCCACCGACAATCGTGGTGGTCACCTGGACGTTCTTAAGGTCCATGCTGTCGATGGTCCAGGGATCGCGGTCGAGAACGGCGAAATCGGCGAGTTTGCCCACTTCGATCGATCCCTTCAGGTTTTCCTCGAACCCGGTCCAGGCGCCCAGTGTCGTATAGGTGCGAAGCGCCTCGGTCACCGTGATCGCCTGGCTCTTGCCCAGCGGACCGCCGGAATCGGTGCGCCGGTTAACCAGGCTGTCGAACACGGGCCACGGGTTCGTCGAGCAGATGTTGGCGTCGGAATGGCCGGGTGCCGGGACGCCGGCGTCGATCAGGCTGCGGTGGGGCCACATATCGTCCATGGCCGGCTCGCCTCGGTTGTTGCGATAGGCGTCGCCCAGGTCGTACATGAAACCGGTGGCCGAGCTATCGGTCACGTCGAGGTCCTTGAGGCGCTTGACCAAAGGCGGCGTGACATAACAGCAGTGTTCGACACGGCTGCGGTGGTCGTCTTTCGGGTGGGTTTTGAGTGCGGCCTCGATCGCGTCGAGCGCAAAGTCGATGCCTCGGTCGCCGACGCCTTCGACGCAGACACGCAGGCCCGCGCCGTGACAGCGCACGACTTTTTCGCGCAAGTCATCGGCGTCATAGAGCAGCATGCCGGTATTGGGCACCGGCTCACCGGGCACGGCTTCACCGACATAAGGTTCGTAGTATGCGGCCGTTCGGCCACTGGTTGAACAATCCGGACACCATTCGATGCCGACGATGCGCAGCCACTCATCGCCAAAACCAGTGCGGAGGCCCGCCTTCAGTACGTCTTCGGTCATCTGATCGTCGTCGCCGTTAACGATGATGCCGATGCGCATGACAAGTTCATCGACCTCCAAAAGGTTCATGTACGCTTCGACACCACGCGGTTTGGTCAGGCTGTTGTGCATGGACGTGACGCCATTGCGCAGGTAGAGCCCGAAGACGTGCTTGAGACCGGTGGCGTACTGCTCGACCGTGTAGGCCTCGTTCATCTTAAGCACCATCTGGCGCGCGGCGGCCTCGCGGAGCAGGCCGGTCATCCGTCCGTTTTCGTCGCGGTCATAGCGGCCGTGTGGCGGATCGGCCGCATCGTCAGGAATGTCGAAGACGCGCAACATGGCGGAATTGACGACCGCGATGTGACCGTCGGTGCGGCCGATATAGACCGGCTTGCCGTGGGCGACGGCGTCGAGCTGATCAAGCGTCGGGTAGCCGCCGCACTTTCGGTCGTCATAGCCGAAAGCGCGGAACCAGTCGCCGTCCGCCATGGTGGCGGTCTTCTCCGCGACCAGCTTCAGCATGGCGTCGACCGAGCCGATGCGGTTCGGTTTGACCTCCTCCCACAAGGTCGCCGTGATGGCGTGGGAGTCCGGATGGCAATGGCTGTCGATCAGCCCGGGAATGGCGGTCTGACCGCCGAGGTCGGTGATGCGTGTCGAATCACCACGCCAGGCCATGACCTCGTCGCTTGAGCCGGTGGCGATGATGCGGCCACGCCAGCACGCTACAGCGTCGACGACCGTCTCTTGTTCATCCAGCGTGGCGATCTTGCCGCCGTGCAGGATAAGGTCGGCTTGTAATGTCATTGTATCCCCTATGCCGCGTTTTCGACTTCGGCCTTGATCCTGTCCCCCAGCTCACGTTCGGCAACAGCCAGTTCGAACTGGCTTTGCAGGTTCATCCAAAACTGAGGTGCTGTGCCGAAGTATGCGGCGAGGCGCAAGGCCGTTTCGGCGCTGATGCCTCGCTTGCCGTTTACGATCTCGGTGATGCGCCCGGATGGTACACGCAGTGCCAAAGCAAGTCGGTTGGCTGAGAGATCGCGCGCCTTGAGTTCGCGAGAGAGAATACGTCCTGGGTGTACGGGTAGCATGCTCTAACCTTTGTGATAGTTGACGATCTCGACGTCGTACGCGTCGCCGTCGCGAAAACGAAAACAGATTCGCCATGGTCCATTAACGGTCATTGCCCACTGGCCTCGCCGATCGCCCTTTAGCTTGTGCAGTCCAACACTTTTCAGCGGGCTCAGATCACTCAGCGAAGTCGCCGCGTTTAGCGAGGCGAGAAGATCCACAGCGGCGTCCACATCCAATCCGGCGAACCCGCGTAGCTTCCCCGACTCGGCAAAGCGACGGGTTACCGACGATCCCCATGATTGAATCATGGGTCAGCTTACTACGAGATGCGTAGTACGACAAGCGTATCAACTTCCCTCGAACACGGTCTTGCCGCCGACGATGGTCTCCGCCACCGCCATGTCGCGCAGCTGTTCTGTATCCATCGACCAGGGATCATCATTCAGAATCGCAAAGTCGGCCAGCTTGCCCGGCGCGATGTCGCCCTTCAGGTCCTCTTCGAAACCGGTCCAGGCGCCGAGTGTCGTGTAGGTGCGCAGCGCCTCGGTCACACTGATCTTCTGGGTCTGGCCGAAGGGCTGGCCGGTGTCGGTCTTGCGGTTGACCAGGCTGTAGAAGACCAGCCACGGGTTGGTCGAGCAGACGTTGGCATCGGAATGGCCGGGCGCCGGCACGCCGGCGTCGATCAGGGCACGGTGCGGGAACATGTCCTCCATCGCCTGGCCGCCGCGGTTGGCGATATAGGCATCGCCCAGGCTGTACATGAAACCGGTCGCCGAACTGTCGGTGACCTCCAGCTTTGTCAGCCGATCCAGGATCGCCGGGGTCACATTGCAGCAGTGCTCGACCCGGCTCCTGTGATCGTCGCGCGGGGTTTCTTCGAGCGCCGCTTCGATGGCGTCGAGCGCGAAGTCGATGCCGCGGTCGCCCAGGCCCTCGACACAGACGCGCAGGCCCGCTTTGTGGGCGCGCTTGACGCGTGGGATCAGGTCTTCGGCCGTATAGAGCAGCATGCCGGTATTGGGCACCGGTTCGCCCGGCACGGGCTCGCCGATATAGGGCTCGTAGAAGGCGGCGGTACGGCCGCTGACGGAGCAGTCTGGGCACCACTCGATACCGACCACGCGGATCCACTCATCACCGAAGCCGGTCTTGATGCCAGCGCCGATGTAGCCGTCGACCATGTCGTCGTCGCGCCCGTCGATGATGATGCCCATCCGCATGGTGAGGTCGCCGGCGTCGCGCATGCGCTGATAGGCGTGAACGGCCTTCTGCTGGGTCAGGCTGTTGTGCAGCGATGTCACGCCATGGCGGTGATACATCGGGAAGACCTGCTTCAGGCCCGCGATGTAGTCATCGACCGAATAGGCCTGCTTCATCAGACCTTCCAAATCCCAGGCCGCCATTTCGCGCATCAGACCGGTAAGCTTGCCGGTTTCGGGATCGCGATCGTACTGCCCGTGGGGCGGGTTCTCGACGTCTTCGGCGACGCCGAAATGCTCGAACGTCGCGCTGTTGACGACGGCGATGTGGTGGTCGGTGCGGCCGATCCAAACGGGCCTGCCGTTGCCGGCCTTGTCGAGCTCATCGCGGGTCGGGTAACCGCCGCATTTCTGATCGTTCCAACCCTGGCCGCGGAACATCTCGCCCGGCCCCATGGCGGCGGTCTTTGCATCGATCAGGTTCAGAAGCGCTTCGATACTGTCGGTCGCCTCCGGACCCACGTCTTCCCACAGGTAGTCGTTGATGGCGTGGGCATCGGGATGGCAGTGGCTGTCAATGATGCCGGGGATGACCGTCTTGCCGCCCACATCGATTGTGCGCGTGCCGGGTCCGGCTAGCGCATCAGCATCGCTGTTCGAGCCAACGGTGACGATGCGCCCGTTCCAACAGGCGACGGCTTCAGCGATTGTCTCGTTATCATCCAGGGTGGCGATGCGTCCGTTCTTCAGAATCAGATCGGCCGACAGGCTCGGCATCGATGTCCTCCTTGTTGTTGTTGGTTAAACCGTCAGTCGTTGGTCAGGTAGTCATAAGCCGACAGCACGTGGCTCTTGACCGTATGCAGGAAGTCGTCGACGGGCACGTGTTCGTCGCGCTGGCCCATGCCCTCGGGCGAGGGGCCGTAGACATAGGCGCCGATGCCCAGATAGCGCCACAAGCGTGCATCGGTGCCGCCAAGGCTGATAACCGGCGTCGGGCGGAAGCCGCGCAGCGTCTCCACGTTGTTCTGCAGGTGCGTCACCATCTCGCCATAGGGATCGCACCACGACGGTGCGGTGTAGTTCATCTCCTCCATCTCGACTTCGGGGTGGCGGGCAAGCACCTCGTCGATGACCTTCTGTACCTGTTCCTTCTCGCAGCCGACGGGCAGGCGCATGTCGGCTTCGACCACGCATTCGTCGGGCACCATGTTCACTTTCAGCCCGGCGTCCATGCGGCCGATATTCAGCGTCACCTTTTGCACGATGTCGCTGGCGCCCTTGCCCATGGCGCGGTCGGTCTCCTCGCGCGCTTCTTCCAGCGCCTGGCCGACATTGTGCGGCGCCGGCGTGTCGATCTCTTCGACCGCCCTCAGATCATGGCAGAACTGCATGGCGGCCCAGGACGCGCTGCCGCCGGCATGCACATAGGCGCCGTGGGCGCCCTTGGTGCGAATGCGGAAGCTGATCCACCACGGTCCCTTCTCGCCGAATCGGATCGAATAGGGGCTGGACGGCTCGCCGTTCAGGCAGCAATCGCCGTGGACTTCGGGCAGGTGCTCGACCAGGTAGCGCGCGCCCCAGGGCCCAAAGGTCTCCTCGTCGGAAACGCAGGTCAGCGTCAGCTTGCCCTTCAAGAATTCCTTGATGCGGTTGAGATACATGTAGGTGAAGATCGACGTGCTGGTGCCGCACTTCATATCGGCGGAGCCGCGCCCCCAGACCGCGTCGTCGGCGATGGCGCCCGACCACGGGCCACCGTGCTGCCAACCCTCGTCGGCGGCGGGAAAAACATCGATGTGTCCGTTCAGGACCAGATGTTTGCCGTCGCCGTCACCGTCGAAGCTGGCGACGACATTGGGGAACATCGGCTCAGGGTCGACCAGGCGGAAGTCCAAGTCGTGCTCGTGCAGGAACGTGCTGATATGGGCGACGGCGTCGCGGGTATCGCCGGGCGGGTTGGGGCTGGGCGTGGCGACGAACTGGCTGTAGAAGCCGATGAGTTTGTCGCGATCTTCTTCGATCCACTGCAGAAGCTGCTGCTTCATGTCGCCCATCGGTATCTCCCTTTGTTTTTTCAGGCGCGTCTCGGTGCGACGGCGGGGATCGGCACGTCCGGCCAGAACGGCAGGGCGTGCCGGCGCGGCGTCCAGGTTCCTGCAGCGATCAAGCCACTGACGTAATCGGCGATCTCGTCCATGCGGGCGAACCAGACATCACCTTTCTCCAACATGTGCTCGATGAGTTGTTCGATCGCCATGGCACGCGCCAGCCGGCCGCTGACGAAGGGATGCCAGACCGCGCACCAGAATGCACCGTGCTCCCAAGCGGCATCAAACTCCTCGACGTGAACCTTGTAAGCCTCAGACGGTGCCTTGATCGGTTGGCGGACGCCGAAGTCGGGGAACGTCACGTACTGCGTCCAGTCATCAAGCGGCCAGTGGCTGGGCAATTCAACCAGGCTGCCGCGTTCGTTCTCGACCACATAGGGGATGTCATCGCCCATCAAGGACGCGTCATAGACCATGCCGTGGTCCTGCAGAAAACCGAGTGTGCGGCGCGACATGGCATAGGACGGCGCGCGGAAACCGCGCGGCTTGGAGCCTGTGGCCTTGACGATAGCCTCGACGCCGCGTGCGATGTCATCGGCTTCTTCGTTGTCGGACATCAGGTTCGGCTTGCCGTGAAGCCAGCCGTGATGGCCGATCTCATGGCCGTCGGCCAAGATCGCCTCGATGGTCGCGGGATAGTTTTCGATGCACCAGCCGGGAATGAAAAACGTTTGGCGCAGCCCGAACTTTTTGTAGATATCCAGGATACGCGGCACACCGACCTCCGGTCCGTAGCGCAGGTCAGAGGTACTGGCGACCTTGGCGTCGGCGGTGTCGGGATAGCTGACATGGATCAGGCTCTCGCCGTCCATGTCGAAGGTGAAGGCCACAGCACAGCGGGCCCCGTTGGGCCAGGGGATCGGATTTCTCAGCATGGAGACCTGTCAAGAACGGCGCGACGTGTCGTGTTGTGACTCTAGGCGACAAGTTCACGGTGGGCAAACCCCTTTGCACGCGAGACGCCGGTCGTGACGCTGACGGTCACCCTTATCGCGCTGGCCGTGGTCGTCGCGTTGTTTGTCCTCGCTTATGTCCGGGCGCACCGTCCGCTGGAGCCTGGGCGGCCGCGCATGGTTCCGTGGTTTGGCATACAGATGGTCTGCCTGGTGTTGATCGTCGTCCTGCTTGCGCATCTCGTGTCGCTGCTGACGGGCACGCCTCTGGTAAGCCGCCGGGGCTATTAGGGTCGGCCCTGCATCAGCCTGCCGGCTCTTCGATGTCACGCACCCAGGCGACGTAGTCCGCAATGGCGTCGTTCAGCGGGCGCGGTGACCAGCCGGTATCGCCCTTCAGCCGCGTGATGTCGTAGGCGCCCCAGGCTCCACTCTTTCGCGCCGGATTCCCAGTAAGCGTCGCGTCATCGTTTGTCGTTGGGGACCAGGTGAAGCCCGGTACGGTTGAGGCGACGATGTCGGCCAACCCGGCGAGCGTGACCGGTTCGCCATAGGCGATGTTGTAGACATCATGATTCAGCGCCGGTGCGTCCAGCATGTCGGCGATGGCGCGCGCGACATCGCCCGAATGGATGAAGTCGCCGACCGCCTCGGCGCCGGCAATTGTGACGGGCTCGCCGGCAACCGCCTTGTGGACGAGCACGTTGGGGTCGCAGGCATAGTCGCGGCCCGGCGTCCACCGGTCCATCGGCCCATAGACGCTGGCCAGCCGGGCAATGTGGAGGGGGATGTGAAAGAGGTCGCGGTAGCGTGAGGCGATCAGTTCGCCGGTCAGTTTGGTGATCGGGTAGAGCGTGGTTGGGAAGGGGCGGACGTAGCCGTCTTCCGGCAAGGGTGAACCGTCGGCGGGGCCTTCGGTATCATAAACGCTGCCAGTGCTGACGTGGATCATGCGCTTCAAGTCCGGCAGGGCGCGGGCCAGTTCCAGCGCATGCACGGTTCCCATGACGTTGACCCCGGCGATCATCGCCGCCTGGGTCGCCTCGGTTGTGCCGGAGGTCGGCGTCATGGCCGCGCCGTGCACCAGGCGGTCGATGTCGTGTTCCTCCGCCAAGCCAGGCAGCAGGTCGCGATTGCGGACGTCGCCGGTAACGGCGGTCAGCCTGCCGGCGACCGGTTCGAAGAAACGCCTGGCCATGGCATCCGGTTCGGCGATATCGACCAGGACTACCCGTTGATCCTCGTGGCGCTCTAGCCAATGACGGACCAGATTGCTCATGACGAACCCGGTACCGCCGGTCACCAACAAGCTCATCGCCATCCCCATGGTCGTTGCAAAGTGCTGTAAAAATGTTCTACAACCCCTTCACCAGCGTAACTTTCCAATACGAAGAGGATACAAGATCGTGGCAACAAACACCGCCCTGCGTCCCGCCGAGTTCAGTGCTGAGGAATGGGAACTGCGCTGCAATCTGGCGGCGCTCTACCGGGCTTTCGTGCGCTATGGTTGGACCGATCTGATCTACACGCACATCTCGGCGCGCCTGCCGGAAGAGGGGCTCTATCTGCTGAACCCCTATGGATTGCTGTTCGAGGAAATCACCGCGTCCAACCTGATCACGCTGGACTATGACGGCAACGTCGTGCGCGGTGATTATCGCTGCAACTACGCGGGTCATGCCATACATCACGCGGTGCTTAAGGCCAGGCCCGACGTCAACTGGGTGCTGCACAGCCATACCCGTGCCGGCATGGCGGTTTCGTGCATGAAGTGCGGTCTGCTCCCCTTGGTACAGCAGTCGATGTTCTTCCATGGTCATGTTTCCTATCACGACTGGGATGTCCAGACCTCGGGCCAGGAAGAGTGCGACGCCTTGGCCGCCGACTTAGGCCCGAAGAACATGGCGATGATCCTGCAGAACCACGGCCTGCTCGCCTGTGGTCGCTCGGTCGGTGAAGCCTTTGTGACGCTTTACAACCTGGAGGTCGGTTGCAAGGTGCAGGTCGATGTTATGCAGTCGGGCCAGGATATCTTGCTGCCGGGCGACGAGGAGCTAAAGCGGACATCGGTCTACGGTGATCCGGACAATGTTGGCGGCATGGGCGGCGACCGCGAGTGGGACGCCATCATTCGCTGGCTCGAGCGTACCGACACCAGCTACCGCACCTAGAGCCCCTTACCTTGAGACCTGCCGCCTCACATCGGACCAATGTGAGGCGTGCATCGGTCTCGATCTTGGCGACCTAGTTCAGATAATCGGCGTCTTCGCGCACCTGGATCAGCACAGGGCGGCCGGCGGTGAAGCCATCGCGCATGGCGCCGGTCAGGCTATCGAGGCTGTCTGGTTCGACGGCTTCGGCGCCAAACGCCTTGGCCAACGCCAGATAATCGGGATTGCGTGGGCTGACACCTATCGTCTTGATGTCCTTTTCGATCATGTCGTCGCGTATCTGGCCAAGACCGTCGTTGTTCCACAGGATGATCGGCAGGCTGACGCCTTCGTCGACACCGGTCGCGAGTTCCTGAACGGTGAACAGGAAACCGGCATCGCCGGCCAACGTGACGCCCGGACGGTCTGGCGCGCCGAGCCGCGCGCCGATCGCCGACGGCATGGCCGAGCCAAGCGTGCAGTAGCCGCTTGGGTGTGTGTAACTGCGCGGGGTCGATGTGCGGTAATAGGTGTTGCCCATGTAGCCGGGTTGGGTCGCGTCGGTGATCAGCCAGCCATTGTCGGGCAGGGCGGCGCGGATCGAATCCAGCACCTTTGCGTGTTTCTTGGCCTTGTCACCGGCCATCGCCTCGTCGATGACGGCCTTGCGCAAGGCGGCGATGGCTTTCCCATCGCCGAAGCCGCGCCCGTTCGCGGCGGCGGACAGGGCGTCGGCCAGCATCGAGAGCGCCGCGCCGCCGTCGCCCAGCACCGCGGCATCGGGCGGTAGATCGCGCGACAGGTTCTCCACATCGATATCGATGCGGATCAGATTGCCGTTGATCGGCAGGAAGCCCGGCACCCAAGTATCGGTTTCCGAGAGCTCCGTGCCGACCGCGATGACCAGGTCCGATTCGCCGATGAAGCTGTGTACCAACGGCGATGACATGCCGCTGCCGGCATTCAGCGCGTGGTCTTCGTCGATCGCGCCCTTGGCGGCGGTGGTCAGCAGCACGGCCGCGCCCAGCCGCTCGGCCACTGCCAGAATTGCGTCTCCTTGATCGACGACACCGCCGCCGGCGATGATGACGGGTCGCTCGGCGCCCTTGCACAGCGCGGCGGCCCGCTCGATCGAGTCAGGCGCCGGCATGGGCCGACCAGCAAGCGGGCTGGCATCGGCCGCGAACTCGGCGGCCTCGGCGATCTTGTCAATCGGCAGTTCCAGATGCACCGGCCGCGGCCGGCTGTTGGCGAACACCTCGAACGCACGCGAGACGGCCGACGGAATTGACGTGCTGTGCATGATGGTCTGCGAAAACGCGGTCAACGGCGCGATCGACGCGCGCTGGTCGGTAATCTCGTGCAGCCTGCCGCGCCCGGCGCCCAGGTCCTCCGTCGCGTTGGTGCTGGCGATCACCAGCATTGGCTGCGAGTCCGCATAGGCATTGCCGACGGCGGTCGCGATATTGGTGACGCCGGGACCGGTGATGACGCAGCAAACCGCCGGTTTGCCGGAGATGCGGGCATAGCCGTCGGCCATGAAGCCGCCGCCCTGTTCGTGGCGGAACATGACATGGTTCATCTCGGTATCGGCGATGCCGCGATAGTACTCCAGCGTATGGACCCCCGGCATGCCGAACACGGTGTCGATGCCGTAACCCTGTAAGAGCTGCATCAGGGCCTGGCCATTGGTCATGTTCGTGCTCATGGGGGTCTCCGTTGTTGGGGCCGTCGTGTCAATACCGTCCTGGGTGCGGCGGTATGTCGGGAAAGGTGATCTTCGCGGGGTGTCAGGCGGCTTGTCAACGCGGGACTCAAGCACCGGGTCTCTGCTCGTGTCGAACGGCAACTCGCTGCCAATCTGGACCTGTCACATGATCATCATTCCGTGTCGCGGAATGTCGCCGGCTCGTCAATCGACGATGCTTTGCATCGCCAGACTGTATAGGTGCGACCAGCCAGTGACCAGATAGTCGGGTTGTTGGATCATGACCAACATCGCGAAGTTGCTGTCGCGGTTAGCCAGGAAGAATGTTCCGCCGTACCCAACCCAGAAGAAGGTGTTGTCTCCGAACAAGACGGCGCTTGAGGTATCCTCGCCGCAAACGCCGATGCCGATACCCCAGGAACACCCGATCATGAGGCTGTCAAAATTGTAATGGTAGCCCAAGGCAACGTTTGAGATGGAATTGGTTAACATGGCGTTGACGCTCACAGGCGCCAAGAACACATTGCCGTCCTTAGTGGTCCCATCGTCGAGCAGCATCTGCACGAACCGCCAGTAGTCGAGCGCTGTGGACACGAGCCCGTTTGCTGTCGAGTGATAGTTGCGCGGCGTCGCGGCATCGAATACGAGATTGGCATCAGGCCCATTCGCGCGCTCAATGGGTTGGGCGAGGCGATCGGCGTTGTCGGCCGGGATCTGGAATCCGGTATCGACCATCCCTAGAGGCCCGAAGATATCCTCGGCGTAGATGTCATCGATAGCCTTGTCGTGTACGACCTCAAGCACACGGCCTAGGACCGTGAAGTTCGTCTCGGCATAGCTAAAGTGAGTTCCTGGGTCATACAGGAGCGGAATCTCAGCGGCGCTTTTGACGGCTTCGGCCAGCGTCAGTTCCATGTTGTGGCCAATGCCGGCGGCTCTGAATTGCTCACCGACATAACCCGGATAGAACGTCTCATCGCCAAAACCGCCAGCGTGCCGCACCAGGTCAAAAAGAACAATCTGATCGAGTGCGGGACGCGTAAGTTCCGGCTCATTGAATCCCCTGACGTGGCGCTCGTTCAGCACCGTCATGTTCTCAAATGCTGGCAGGTACTGACTTAGTTTGTCGACAAGGCTGATCTCACCACGCTCGACGGCGCGCAACACCGTCAGGGCAGTAATGGGTTTTGTCATCGAGTAGATCCGAAAGATGGCGTCCTTCGGCATGGGCGTGTCGTCAGCCGGCCCGAGCTTGCCCAAGGCCTCGTAAAGCGCAATCGAGCCGTGCCGCGACACCAGCACGACAGCGCCGGCAATCTCGCCATCCGCGATGGCGTTTTCCAAAAACTCGGTCAGCCTGTCGAGGCGCTGTGGATCGAGACCAACGGATTCCGGAGCGACAATCGGAAGTTCTGTTTCATCGGCAGTAGCCAGTGCGACTGGCGCAGTCAGGACCATGAGTAGAACCAACATCCTGGTACACATCGACAGTAGCGCCACTTTCGTGAATGACATCGTCATCTGGTCTCGATGGCCTCCTGTTCCGCAAGCGACATCTAATGATCGCTGTGATGCTGTTCCGTCGAGCTGACAGGATCGAAGTCCCACTCGAAGCTCAGATCACGCAACACGGCGTGCAAGTGATTGGCCACGTCGACGTGCCGGTTCTGGGCACTCCACTGCTTGTTTGCAACGGCCTCAATCAGGAGTGAGCCAAGAACAACCCGCACAAAGACATCTTGCGCAGAGTCCGCTTCGTCAGTCCCTGCCCACATGACGCTCAAGGGAGCACCGGACGCCAGCAAATCTGTAACGATCGCCAAGTACTGATCACCGACGTCAGGCGGCATTGTCGAGAAGAAGCGTCGATACAGTTGTTTAAGGTGCCAGATGGTTGCGGCGTCAAGTTTGCCTATCCCTACCTGCATCATGCGATCCGGCGGGTTCAATGACGCGTCGGGCAACAGACCGGTCACGAGCCATGGCGGGTAGACATCTTGCTGCAGCGGAGCGGTCTGGTGAAACGTATCCACGGGGACAAAGGAAGCCTGGCGAACGTCATCCGGTAGCCCGGCCAAGAAGGCGCGGACGTGCTGGAGTGTCTCCGCCATCAGTCCCTGGGAGGAAATCCAGGTTGCCTGCGCGCTCAGGTCGTCCGGATGAGATGGGGGTGGTATGACCATAGGATATGACCCCAGAAACAGAGGCGTCGCCTGAACCACAACGGCGCCGGTTTCGTGGTCTTTGAGGAACGTCAGATTGATCGTTGTGTGATGTCCCTCGAAGCGTATGGCCCATGTGTCCGAACCGGGCTCGCCGAACAAGGCAATCGTGTAGTCGCAGAACTGTTCGTGGCGCCCACTGAGCCCGGGTGGTCCGCCGGGCCATTCCCAGGCCGTGCTGTACGACCCATCGGATGTCGGTGGATTGTTGCCTCCGACATTGATTGTGTCGGCCGTCGTCGGAAGTCCCGGTACGCAGTGTTCAGGAATGCGGAAGACCGAGGGGGCCAGCAGGTCAGGACAATGCTCTTTGGCCGCACCCGTGTAGCCAGTCAAGCCTGCGTCTTCATACTCCCCGATCAAACGGTTCCGGTTCATGATGGCAAGGAGTGTCTGGTAGCCGGCATCGGACAAGGCAGATGACAACAGACGCTGCAAGGCGACGTGTTGAGGATAGGTCAAGCTGCATTGTGTCAGACCCCAGCCGACACACCATGCCAGAACCGCGCAGAACGAGGGCGTGCTGCTCGTATCCCTGCCGGATGTGCGGGCTTTGTCGTCGAAGTCGAAGAGAACCTGCGCCTTTTGATCTGAGTCCAAGGTGGACAAGAAGATCCTGGCGGCGTCGACGACGTTCTCGACGTACGCGTCGGGGACTGCTGCTAGCTCGATACCCGTCTCACGCTGTTCGTCCGCTGTTTGACCGGCGGTCGTCGCGACCAAGAGAGTAAGCAGGACCGCCGCAGCCAAACATCCGACCCAGCCTTTCAATAGGACACCCCGATAGCCAAAAGCGACAAACCTTAGAGGTCACAAGCCCCTGGCCACGATATCGCCATACGGTTGCAGTCGCAACGACGTCCAAGCGCATGGCTCGGCAAGACGCCCGGCGTTCCGCCTTTCGAGCGGCCCCGCCAATTGATCCATTTCCTTGATCATCTGTGGGTTGCCGTCATCAATGCGAGATAGGGCTACACGTCGCACGCGACGACCGGCTTGGCAAACATCTCGCCGGACGGTATGCAGAGGACAGTTCGAACGTGACATGACATAGAAAGACGTTGCCGGTGTTGCCCAGACGCTAGACCCGTCTTCTTTCCAATGTGGAGCCAGACCATGAACCCGCTTCGTTGCCGCAACCCTGAAGGAAACACGCAGGAACTGACCGATTGGGGCGTCAATTCAGAGTATGGGAAACTGCGTGATGTCTTGCTGGGGCCGGCCGACAACTACCGTTGGCTGCCGACCAGTTCGATCTCTAAGGCGACGCTGAAGCGCGGCGACAAGTTCGACAAGCAGCTCGCCATGAAACAACACCGCGAGATGGTCGACGCCTACAACGATGCCGGCGTCAACGTGCACTTCCTCGATCCCGATGAGGAACTGCCCTATCAGGTCTACGCCCGCGATTCGTCATTCATGACACCCTATGGCGCGGTCGTGACGCAGATGGCGCAGTGGTGGCGCCGCGGCGAGTACGGCCCGGTCCTGCGCTTCTATATGGAAAATGACATCCCGATCTATGACATGGTGACGGCCGGTTCGTTCGAGGGCGGCGATTTCGATGTCATCGAGCCCGGCGCGGTCCTGATCGGTTTTTGCGGCGAGCGCACCCAGGAGCAGTCGGCAGAGCAGGTGAAGCGCTGGTTCGACAAGGAAGGCTGGGAGGTGAAGCTGGCACCGATCGCCGAGCACTATGTCCACATCGACCTGATGGTCTGCATGCTGGCCGAGAAACTCTGCGCGGTGTGCCTGGACACGACCGATCCGGAGATCGTCAGCTGGCTGAAAGCCAAGAACATCGAGATCGTGCCGGTGAACTATCAGGACACCATGGCGTTGGCGTGTAACGTGATGGCGCTGGGCGACGACAAGATCCTCGCGCCGGCGCACGCCAAGGATCTGGTCGACAAGCTGAAGGCCCAGGGCTTCGAGGTCTACGACCCCGCCATGGACGTTTTCACCCGCGGCGGAGGCGGCATCCACTGCATGGCCCAGGCGCTGAGGCGCGATCGGGTCTGAGTTTCCGCAGGTAGTGGCGGTGCAGGGCAGTTGCGCTCGTCGTCACAGCTTCCGTTGGCGGGCGCCGACGTTGGTCAGCCGCAGCGTGTTGTCGTGATGGCCGTCACCTTGACGACGCCTAATTCATCGACAGGCGGTCGTTGACAACCCACGGAGATGCCTTGGACAGCTTGCTCTAAATATTCTTGTTTTATTACAAGTAGTTAGTTCGTTGCGGGCGAAGCGTCTTGCTATCGCTTTTCAGAAAATGCTCATGCCTGCGGTGAGCGCCATCACGCTCTGTTGCATGTCAACCATCACAGTCTTGGGCGTAAGCACTGGCCGACGTGTGTCTTGTGACGCGGGTCACGCGACATCGCGCCATGGATGCCCCATATCAATTCTCGACAGAGCGCACGTGCCCGCAGCCAAAGAGGGAACCAGGGGATGCAACAGCAAGCTACCGCTCAAGGCCACAGCCACAAGAGCTTCAACATCAGCGCCGCCCAGGCAGCAGATGGATTTCGCCAGATGGTCTACGGCCTCGGATTTGCCGTCGGTGGCATGTTGGCCGGGCTGGTCCTCTCACTGCTGATCAACCAGATCTAAGAACAACAGGGGTCGAGTGCGTCGACGCGCAACGAACCAACCTCCAAACCCCCCAGCAGCGGCCGGTGGTCATTTGACCCCGGCCGTTCGCTTTTGACGCGATGTGATTGCGCTACGTGCGGTAGACGACGTCGGGCAAGACACACAACATCTCGAACAGCATGTTGGCCCCAGCCAGCGCCGTGTTTCCGTGGGGGTCATAGGGCGGCGACACCTCAACCAGGTCGCAACCGATGATATCGAGCCCGCGGCAACCACGAATGATCTCCAGCCCTTGCGCCGGTGTCAGGCCAGCGATCTCGGGCGTACCCGTGCCCGGCGCGAAGGCCGGATCGAGACCGTCGATATCAAAGGAGATATAGACCGGCCCGCCGCCGACCTTCTGGCGCACTTCCTCCATCAGCGGTGTGAGCGACTTATGCCAGCACTCCTCGGCTTGCACGACGCGGAAACCCTGGTCGCGCGGCCAGTCGAAGTCATCGGCGTGATAACCGGAACCGCGCAGGCCGATCTGCACGGTGCGATTGCCGTCGATGACGCCGTCCTCGGCCAGTCGGCGGAACGGCGTTCCGTGGGCGATCGGTTCGCCGAACATCAGGTCGTTGACGTCAGCATGGGCGTCGACATGCACCATGCCGAGGGGCCCGTGCTTTTTCTTCAGCGCCCTCAGTATTGGAAACACAATGGTGTGGTCGCCACCCAGGGTCAGGGGGATGCAGTCATGGGCGACAATCTTCTGATCGTAGAAGTCGGTGATGATGTCCATGGACTTTGGCAGGTGGAACGTGTTGATCGGGACATCGCCGATATCGGCCACCTGCAGGCTGTCGAAGGGCGCGGCCCGCGTTGCCATGTTGTAGGGGCGGATCAGACAGGACTCCGCCCGAATCTGTCGCGGCCCGTAGCGCGTGCCCGCCCGGTTCGATGTGCCGATATCAAGCGGGATGCCGACGAAACAGGCGTCCAGGCCTGAGGCATCGGTTTGCGTCGGCAAGCGCATCATGGTCGCCGGCCCGCCAAAGCGCGGCATGTCGTTGCCGCCGAGCGGCTGGTTGAGTTCCCGTGTCATGGCCATGCCTCAGATTGGTGTCGGTGACGTTGTTCTAGTCGATTTTTGAGCTTCAAGAAAACACTGCTTCGCCGGACGGCAAAGCTGGCCAAGCCGGGCGGGCTAATCCTAGTCTTGGCCGGAACGACCTGAACGGGAGGGGGAATGATGGCGAAGGCACCTGTTATGATTGTGACCGGTGGCAGCCGCGGCATCGGCGCAGCCATCGCGCGGTTGGCGGGCGAACGCGGCTATGACGTCTGCGTCAACTATGCGGCCTCGGCCGACCGGGCTGAAGCGGTTGCCGGCGCGATACGGGCGGCAGGGCAGAATACCATCGCGGTCAAGGCCGACGTGGCGAAGCCCGACGACGTCGAGTACTTGTTCCAGGAGACCGACGGTGCGCTGGGCGGCGTCGACGTGTTGGTCAACAACGCGGGTATCTCCATCGAAACGCCGGTCGCCGACCACGAGGTCGCGACAATCCAGTCGATCATCGATACCAACTTGCTGGGCCCCATGCTGACGACACGCCAAGCGATACGCCGCATGTCGACGGCGCGCGGCGGTAAGGGCGGCGTCATCATCAATATCTCGTCGATCTCCGCCATCTATGGCGGCCTGCCGGGCGATGTCGTCTACGCCGGTACGAAAGGCGGTCTCGACTCGTTCACCTTGGGCATCGCCAAGGAGGTTGGCCAGGAGGGCATCAGGGTATGCTGCGTGCGCCCGGGACTTATCCGGACCGAAATCTGGGATGACGGCATGGGCCAGGACGAGGTTATCGAGCTTGGCAAGAAGGCGGTGCCGATGGGCCGCATTGGTGAAGTCGACGAGATTGCGTCAGCGGCCCTGTGGCTTGCCTCCGACGAAGCAGCCTACATGACAGGTGCCATCATCAACGTCAGCGGTGGCCGAGAAACCTACGTGCGGACCTGAGCGAAGCGACTGAAAGCGAAGGGCGCAAGAAGCGTCGGTTTGTCACCGTCGAGAGCCCAAGCCGCGATGAGTTGCGCTGTGGCCGGTGCAATGGCCCAGCCGTGGCCGCTCCAGCCGGTCGCAAGGATAACGTTGGCGAGGCCAGGCAGCCGGTCGATGACTGGGATGCCGTCGATCGAATCGGCCTCCAGATGCCCGGCGTCGGCTGTCTCGACCTTCAGATCCGCCAGCGATGGATAAACCGCGACCGCATCGGCCACATTGGCCGCGACGTTCTCCGTAACTGTCGTGCCGGTCTGCGTCGCGGCATCCCAGCGGCCGGTGCGGCCGCCGGAGATCATCAAGCGGCCGTCTTGCTCGCGTTTCAGAGACAGCGTCCGGCTGGCATGGCCGATCAGATGGTGTACCGGATTATTCGCCAAAGGCGCGGAGAGCAGCGCTTGAAACGGCAAATTCCATGTCGGTAGATCGAGCCAGGGTTGAACCAGCTTGCGCACGCCACTGTTGGCCAACAGCAACAGGTTGCCGTCTACCGGGATGGTGTCGCCGGTGCCGGTTTCAACCGCCACGACACGATCGTCACGGGTTACCAGACGCGTGGCGCTGACGCTCTCGCGAATCATGGCGCCGGCGGCTTTGGCGGCCGCAGCATAGGCGCGCGTCGTCGCGCCATGGTCGGCAACGCCGTCGCCGGGACAATGAACCGCCCCTTGGATCGCCGGAGCGATGTCCGGTTCCAAGTCCAGCAATGCCTCGCGCGATAGTCTCTGCGTTGGTACATCGCAGAGGTGTTGCATACTGACCCGGGCATCGGCGGCGGCCAGATCCGTGACGCTCTCCAGCAGCATCAAGTGTCCGGTCTGCTCGAACAGCGGCGAGACGTTCAGGCGCTCGTGGAGTGAGGGCCACAGCGCGCGCGAGCGCACCATCAAGGGCAGTTCGCGGTGATCGCGGTAGTTGGCGCGCACGCCGCGCCGGCCCGGTCCGCCGGATGCGCCGGACGCAACATGTTTGGCTTCGAGCAGCAATACCTCGGCGCCACGCGTCGCCAGTTCCCACGCGACGGCAGTCCCGTAGACGCCGCCGCCAACGATTATGTTCTCGGCCATAAATGGCAAACCCCTTCAACACAACCAATCGATCCGCTAGCGAAACGAACTCTAACAGATCAGGTACCAGGAAGGGGTTCGCACGCGCAGATCCTGCTTTGAAGGAATCGCTTCGCGACGACATCTAGACAGGTGCATCAGCTCTGGTGCTCAGGCACGCCAGAACGGTTTTATGGATTCAACGCGCGCCTGCCGGTCCGTCATGCCGATGTCATCGAGTTCATGGCTTTCGAGCCGGGCGAGCACCCTGCGGCTGCGGTACCGGTGTGCCCAGATGGCGAGGTTGGTCAGCAGGTCGGCGATCAGCGGGCCTTGCGGGCCGTCGCTTTGGCGTAAACGCTCGAGGACCTTATCGCCGTAAAAAATTTGATGGGTTGGGAGAGAAGACATCTTGGCCTCCTGGTCGTCGCATTGAAGCTGAGAGTGAGGACGTAAGGGCCTGTCCGACCTTGTGCAAACCATGTAATCTGATGGCCCTATCAAGTTTTCTCATGGGGTTCCGTGGCCCGTTGGTTACCGTCACTCAATGCCATGCGCGCGTTCGAAGCGGCCGCGCGGCACTTGAGCTTTACCCGAGCCGCCGAGGAGCTGCATGTCAGCCAGGGTGCGGTCAGCCACCATGTAAAGACGCTGGAAGACCAGCTTGAGACCAAGCTGTTCGACCGTAAGCCCGGCGGTCTGGCGCTGACCGATGCCGGTGCCGCCTATCTGCCGGTGCTGCGCGATGCGTTCGACAGAATGGCCCGAGGCACCGCTGACATTACCCAGCGCCACACGTCCAACATCCTGACGGTCAGCGTCTCGCCGAACTTCGCCGCGCGCTGGCTGGTCCATCGGCTTGGTGACTTCGCCGCCACACATCCGGATATCGATCTCAGGGTGTCTGCGGCCATGGAGCACATCGATTTCGCTGTCGGTGATCTGGACGTCGCGGTGCGCCACGGCGACGGGCGCTGGCCCGACCTTCACGTCACGCCCTTGATCCGCGAGGAGGTCTATCCGGTCATCAGCCCAACGCTTCTCGAACGCGGGCCGGCGCTCAACGAACCCAACGATCTCAGCCATTTCACGCTGCTGCACGACGTGAGCTCGCGTGGATGGTCCGACTGGCTCGACACTGCAGGCGCCGACAAGGTGGAGGCAGACAAGGGACCGTTCTTCAACATGACCAGTCTGGCGCTTGATGCGGCGGTGACCGGCCAGGGGGTGGCGCTCGCGCGCCGCGCACTCGCCACCCAGGATCTTCTCGTCGGACGACTGCTGCGGCCGTTCGACATCACGCTCAAGTCGGAGCGCGGCTACTTCATCGTGTGTCCGGAGGCATCCGCGGACATTCCCAAGATTGTTCGGTTCCGCGACTGGTTGCTGGGAGAAAACCAGCGCGACTTGAAGAAACTCAAGGCGCTTTATGGGCGTCCAGTGTCGCCAATGTCGCGCTGATGGACGGGTGTGTGGCCAAGCGGTCGACCCACTCCACAAGCCGCGGCCGATCTGGGCGCCAATCGATATCCGTGTTGGTGTGTTCCAGTTGCAGTGCGCAGATCAAGACGATCTGCGCCATCGACAGGTCACCTTGCATATGAGGGTCGTCAATTTCGGATTCCCAGACTTCGGTCAAGCGTCGGCATCGTTCTCTTTCATGGTCGATGATGCCGGGTGAGCGTTCGTTTTCGGGCCTGTAGCCTTCGCGCGTCCAGACCGCCAAGCCGGCCAAGAGGCTATGGGCCAAGGCTTCCAGACGTCGGCCCCGCCATTCCGTCTCGTCATTGCGGCGGCCGAACATCGGCTTGCCGTCCAACTGGTCGAGATAGGCGCAGATCAGCGCGGAGTCCTCAAGGCCGATGCCGTCATCGGTGATCAGATAGGGGACACGGCCGGAAGGATTGATCTGGTAATAGGGGCTATCCGCCTCGCGTGTTTGCGCAAGGATCACCGTCACGCGATCGCCGAGCCCTTTCTCCAAAGTCACGATGCGCGGCATGCGGGCATAAGGAGAGTTCGGCGTGGCGAAGAGCTCCATGGCCGCGCCTAGTAGCCCTTGAATACCGGCTTGCGTTTCTCGGCGAAGCTGCGCGGGCCTTCCTTGGCATCTTCGGAATGCAGCATCTTCTTGTAGAGCGGCAGGGCTTCGTCGTGCAGCACCTTGAAACACTCGGGGATCGAGTGGTGCATGGCGTAGCGCACGATTTCCTTGGTCGCCATCAAGGCCAAGGGACCCGCTTCGGCCAGGTGATCGGCCTGCTCGCGGGCGCGGTCCATGAGTTTATCGGGTTCGACGATCTCGTTCACCAGACCCCATTTGAGCGCTTCGTCCGCACCCATGCGCCGGCCCGCCATCATGATGTCCATGGCGACGACAAAGGGGAGGCGGCGCGGGATGATCTGAACCGCGCCGGCATCGGCGATGAAACCCATATGGGCGTCGGGAATGAAGAACTGGGCGTGCGGCACCGCGTAGGCGAAATCGCACGAGAGCGCGATTTCCCAGCCGCCGCCGACGGCGTAGCCGTTGATCGCCGCGATGACCGGCTTGTAGAGATCGAACATCTCGGTGATGCCGGCGAAACCACCTTCCGGTTGGCCGGCCCAGGCGTCACGGTCTTCGCCCGCCGCATCGGCGGCGTCGAATTCGGCAGCGCCCTCCTTCAGGTCCCAGCCCGGCGAAAAAAACTTCTCGCCCGCGCCCGTGACGATCCCGACCATGAGCTCTGGATCGTCGCGCAGGGTCACGAAGGCGTCCGACAGCGCGTGGCTGACCTTGCGGCCGATGGCATTGGCGGGCGGGTTGTCGATGGTGATTTCGAGCACCTTGCCGCGCCGTTCGGTGTGGACCACGTCGCTCATTCAAGCCTCCTTATCGGGTGTCTGTCGTATCAGGGCATCGACGGCCAGGACGCCGTCACCGTCTGCCATGACAAGCAGCGGGTTGACGTCAAGCTCGGCCAGCCGGCCCCGGTGATCATGAGCGTAAGCGCCAATCGCTATGATAGCGCCAACCAGAGCGTCCATGTCGGCCTTCGGTCCGCCCCGGAAACCATCCAAGAGCTTGGCGATCTTGAGACGGCTGAGGGCGTGGCGCACGTCGTCCTCGCCAACCGGCAGCAGCAGGCTGACCGCGTCCCGGAAGAGTTCGACCAGCACGCCACCAGCGCCGATCACCAGCACCGGCCCGAAGCTGTCATTATGGGTGACGCCGACGAGCAGTTCGGCGACGGGTTTGGCCGCCATGGGCTCGATCAGCACCTCGGTGATGCCAAGCCGGGCGGCCATATCGTCGGCCGCGCGCTGCACCGCGGCGGCGTCCTCCAGAGCGAGCGCGACGCCGCCGACATCGGTTTTGTGCAAGATGGAGTCGCTCAACAGTTTGAGCGCGACGGGAAAACCTAGACCGGCCGCAACCTTGCCTGCCTCGGCCACGGACGCCACCCGCCCGTCCGGTATCGGCAGGCCGTAAGCCGCCAATGCTTGTTTGCTATCGGCCTCGTTCATCGCGACGGGCTCACCCGTCAGCTTGCTGGCGGGGGGCACGGCGAGATGGTCGGTTCCGCCCTGCGCCATCAACTCGCGCCGGCGTTCACCGAACAGGCACGACTTGGCCAGCGCATGCACGCCTTCGCGGATGCCTTGCAGGGCGGCGACGCCGGCATTGTGGGCGATGGCGCGGGGACGGGGTGTCGAATTCTCCGGCATGGACGTGGTCCAGGCCATGGGAATGCCGGCCTTTGCCTGGGTATGGCAGAGCGCGCGCAGAACCGCATCCGAACCGTCGACTTCGCCGGTGTCTTCAGGATTGACGTCCATCACCAGCAGCCCGGCATCGACATTGTCGTCGACAAGAACCGGGAAGATCGTGCTCAGCGTGTCGTAGTCACCCCAGAAGTTGGTGTTGTAGTCGAACGGGTTGGTGATGTTCGCAAAGTCGGGCATCACCTTGCGCAAGGTATCGTACTGGTCCTGATCCGGTTGCGGCAGCTCGATGCCGAACGGCTCGGCGAGGTCGGCGACTGTCTCCGAATCACCGCCCGAGCAGGTGTAGACGACAATGCGCCGGCCCTCGGGCACGCCGGTGTGGGTGATGAACTTGGCCGTCTCCAGCATGTCCGACGGCGCCTCGACCCGGATGATGCCCAGACGGTCAAACAAGGCCTGGTACATCGCGTCATCGCCGGCGAGCGAGGCGGTATGCGACAGCGCGAGCTTTTTGCCCATGGCGGACACGCCGGCCTTGTGCGCGATGATCGGTTTGCCGGCCTCCAGCGCGCGGGCGGCGATGCGGCTGAAGCGCGCGATATTGGGAATGGTCTCGATGAACAGCGTGAAACAGGTAATCGCGGGATCGTCGACCAGCACATCCAGATAGTCGGAGATATCGAGAACCGACTGATTACCACAGGAAATGACATAGGCCAGCGGCGCCGAGCGCTGGTTGTTGCAGACGTTGACGCAGAGATTGCCGCTTTGCGCGATGAAAGCCGATCCGCGCTCGACCCGCTCGCCGAGCGACGGGATCGCCAACAGCGGTACACCGTGGAGATAATTGTTGATGCCGTAACAGTTGGGCCCGACCAGCGCGAGGTCGCCAGCGTTGGCGACCAGTTCGGCTTCCAACTCGACACCGACACCGCCCACCTCGCGGTAGCCGGCGGCATAACAGATGACTCCTCCGGCGTTCATGCCATTGAGTTCGGTGACGATGGTGTTTGTCATTTCGCGATTGACCGCTAGGAACGTCGCATCCGGCGCGCCAGGCAAGTCGTCGACCGATTTGAAACACGGAATGCCGGCCAGGTTGTCGAGCTTGGGATTGACGACCCAGACTTCGCCGTTGAAACCCATGCGCCGGTTGGCGTTGATCGTGTGCTCCAGGAACGAACCGCCGATGTAACAGACGGTGCGCGGATTGAGCGTACGCTGCAGGTTGTGTCGACGTGCTTCACTCAGCATGACGTGGCGCCGCCTCAGGACTTCTTCGGTTTCATGGCGGCCCAGTCTTCGTCCGACATGGCACGCAGGAAGTTGAACTGGCCGGCGCCTTGCAACCACTCACCGCCGTCGATGGTAATGACGTCACCGTTGATGTAGCCCGAACCGTCCGCCATCAGGAAAGCCGCGAGATCAGCGAGCTCGTGGTGTTCGCCGACACGGCCCAGCGGCACACTCGACGCGCCAAACTCATCGGACAGTGGTCCGCTCTTCGGCATCAGCCTGTCCCACGCGCCGGGCGTTGGAAATGGTCCGGGCGCGATGGCATTGAGGCGGATACCGCGGTCGCCCCATTCGACGGCCAGACTGCGGGTCATGGCGAGCACGCCGGCCTTGGCCATGGCCGAGGGCACCACATAGCCCGACCCGGTCCAGGCATAGGTTGTGACGATGTTGACGACGGTTGCCGGGTCACCCGCCGCGAGCCACTTCTTGCCACACGCCAGCGTCACGTAGCAGGTGCCATGCAGCACGATGTTCAGCACCGCATCGACAGCACGGTGCGACAGTTCTTCCGTTTTCGAGATGAAGTTCCCGGCCGCGTTGTTGACCAGGCCGTGCAGCGGACCGTCCCGCCAGATTGTCTCGACCATGGCCGCAACGGCATCGGCGTCGCGGATGTCCACGCTGTGCGTCGTAACCTTGGCATCGAGTTCACTGGTAAAGGTCTCGGCTGTCTCGTCGAGCACGTCCTGCCGACGCCCGCAGATGACGAGCTCGGCGCCAAGTTCGCAATAACGCCGGCCCATTGCCTTGCCGAGTCCGCTGCCGCCGCCGGTGATGAGGATCTTCTTGCCTTTCAAGAGGTCGGGCTGAAACATTGGTTCGGTCTCCGGGCTCTTATTGTTGTTCGCTTGCTGAGGAAATGACGGTCACTGCCCCTTGAAGACCGGGTCGCGCTTGGCGATGACGGCGGCCATCGCTTCCTTCGCGTCCTCTGTCGTCGCGCAGATACCGCCCGCTTTCTTCTCTTCGGTTAGCTGGTCAGCCAGATCGCGGGTCGACGCGCTGTCGATCAGCGCTTTGGTCAGACGAATGGCGACGCTGGGGCCGCTGCCGAGCTTTTCGGCGAACGCCATGGTGGCGGCCTCCAGGGCGTCGGATTCGTGGACCTCGGTCAGCATGCCATTGTCGCGCGCTTCCTCGGCCGACCAGATATCGGCGCTGAAGGCGAACCGCTTGGCGGCCTCCAGACCCATCAGGCGCGGCATGAACCAGGTCCCACCGGCATCCGGATTGTAGCCCATGGTGGTGAACGAGCAGCGGAAGCGCGCGGCGGCGGAGGCAAAACGAAAGTCGCAGGCAAGCGCCATGTCGAGCCCAGCGCCGACCGCCGTGCCGTTGATCATGGCGATCGTGGGCGCGGGCAGAGCGTGCAGCATAAGGATCGCCTTGTGCATCTCGCCGACCCAATCGCGGTCCTCGACAGACTCACCCCGGTCGCGCGCCGCGGCCATCTCCGACCATTCCTTGACGTCGGCGCCGGCGCAGAAACCTCTGCCGCGACCGGTCAGAACAAGACATCGCACGGCATCGTCCTTGGCGGCGGCAAAGGCCGCCTGCAGATCTTTCACAAGGCCGAAGTTGAGGGCGTTGCGGGCATCGGGGCGGTTCAGCGCGAGTAGGCGCACGGCACCGATATCGGCTTGTTCCAGACTCTCGCTCATGGCCGTCCTCCCCTGAAATCGTGATCGGTGGGAGTCATAGCATCCGATGCCGCGTGCAGTGCAACATGAAACCGTGGTGCAAGGCCGTGGTTGGCCCAATTTGACGGCGGCGGGTTCGCCGCCCACAGTCGACAACCATGTCGCATTCTCATCGTATCTTGCTGCCCACGATCGTCGCGGCCTGGTTCCTTGTGGGAACCTCGCCCCTGGTGTCGGCCGAGGAGGAGATTGTCGTCGGTGCGGTCCTGACGTTAAGCGGCGAGGGCGCTCAGAACGGCGAAGACATACTGGAGGGCCTCCAACATGCCGTTGATGCGCTGAACGGCATCGGCGGAATCGAAGTGGCCGGCGTCTATCGGCCCGTGCGTCTTGAGGTCTTCGACGATCAAGGCAGCGACCGGCGTGCCGTCGCACTGGCGCGCGTATTGGTCTTGCGGCGCGACGCCACAGTTGTCGTTGCGGGGTCACGGCCGTCTGCTGGGATTGCCATCGCACCGATTGGTGCCGAGTTCCGCCGACCGATGATCGATGTCATCGGGCTGCCGACAACGGATGCAACCGATATGGTGCCCTATCACTTCTCGGTTCTGCCGTCGCTCGAAGACCGCTGGATGCCGGCCATCACGTTCGCGGTTCTTGTCCGACGGCTACAGGGCAGCGCCTCGGAGGACCTGTCGCTTGGCCTGGTTGCTGGCGACGACGTTCTGCGGGGCGCGGCCCAGCAGATAGCAGCCGGTTGGGGATTGCAGGCCGTCGGCGAGGCGGACGGGCACAACGGCAGTGTGGTGCTGCTGCTCGATCCTCCACGGCAGTGGCAGGCGAATATGACGTTCGGCAGCGCCATTGTCATCGTACCGGCATGCCGGGATGCTATTCGGCTGCGTCAGTCACGTCCGACCGGGGCCATTCTGTGTACGGCGCTATGGCGGCACGACGCGGCGTCGTTAGCATCCGAGTCCGCGCTTGCCGGAGAGATCGCGCTGCTTGCGGTCGCCCAGGCGATCGCGCGCGGCCGCACCGCCTATGGCCAGGTGCTGCGTGATGTCCTGATGCTGTTGGACGTCGAGACGCCGATCGGCCCCATCAGGTTCGGCGCGGACGGCCGTAATGTCGCAATCGCAGCCCGGCTTTATGCTGTCGAGGCTGACGGGCTTCACGAGCTTGATCCGGCCGATCCCAGCTCGCTGTGGCGTTTGGAGCCCTGAAGCGCCGTCAAAGTGCAGTTGTCCCCGTCTTCTACCATGGCGATCTGTTCCCCTGCCGGGATACGTGGTTAAACTTTGCGCGTGCGTAGGGGCGCGCTCGGGGTGCCATGACACACGGCGGTGCCATTGCTGGTGTCAGTTGTCGCGGTGGGCGGACAGCCAAAGGCCGAAGTGCGCCCAGGAGCGCCGACGCGTGCGATTGACTGACCGGGGATCTGGACATTGAGCGACAATTCGACAGCAGAAGACGCAACGAGCGGTGCGAGTACGCCGCTGGAGAAAGCACCTGAACCCGCGTCTGAAGCCAAGACGCCGAAAAGCAGGGGCCGCAAGATCGCGCTCTATCTGCTGGGGGCTGCCGTCGTCCTCTTCATCTACTTCATCTTCGCCGACAGGCTGACGCCCTATTCGCCCTATGGCTATGTGCGCACCTATCTGGTCGAGATCGGACCGGAGGTCAGCGGCACGGTGTCCGATGTGGCCGTCGACGACAACATGCGTGTCGAGGAGGGCGGTATTCTGTTTCGCCTGGATCGTCGGGAGTTCGAGATTGCCGTCGACGCGGCGGAAGCGCAACTGGGTCAGGCCGGCCAATCGATTGGCGCCAATACGGCTGGTGTCAGCGCGGCGCAGGCCGGCGTCACCGAGGCAAAGGCCAACTTGGCCAACATCCAGGAGCAGGCCGCACGCGTACTGACCCTGGTTGAGGAAGGTGTCTACGCGCAGGCGCGCGCCGACACCGCCAATGCTGAACTGGAGACGGCGGAAGCCCAGGTTCGCGAGGCCGAGGCCAACCTGCAACAGGCTCAGGAAGCGCTTGGACCGACCGGTGAAGACAATCCGATGTTGCAGGCGGCCCTGGCTGATCTTGACCTCGCCCGCCTTAACCTCATACGCACGACGGTCCACGCGCCGTCGAACGGCGTTGTGACCGGCCTGCAGCTGGCGCCCGGCCAGCAGGCAAACGCTGGTGAAGCCGTCATGGCGTTTTTGGATGTCGAAGATGTTTGGATCGTTTCGTATCTGACGGAAAACAACCTGGGTCTGGTCAGGAAAGGTGATCGCGTCGAGATTGCCCTCGACGTGCTGCCGGGGCGGATCTACGAGGGTACCGTGCAGTCGACCGGGCTTGGCGTCGCGATGGACGATACGACGTCCGGCGGCAACCTGCCGTCCGGTCTGCCGGGCCGTTCGGTCACAGGCAGCGATCTTCGGTTCCCCGCGCGTATCACCTTCGACGGCTCGACATATCCGGAGGGCATTCGTTTCGGTGCCCGCGCCAGCGTCATCATCTATCCGACCGACAACGGCCTGATGAACATGCTGGGTTGGATCCGGATCCGGCTCTCTAGCTTGTGGAACTATGTCAACTAAGACGGCTGCCGCCGTTCAAAGCAACCCCATGGAGGGCCACGGCCTTCGCCTAATGATCGCGGTCGTCCTGGCGATGATTGCCGGGGTGATTCATGGCGACTTTCTCGTCGTCTTCATGGGGCCGGTCTTTGTCACCATGTTCGCGGTGCCCGATGGGCCAGCGCCGACATTGACCAAGGCCGCCGTGATCGCCTTGCTGGTTTGGGTCACCGGACTGGCGACCAGCGGCATCGGCGACTTTTTCTCAAACCATCAATCGGTCCTGGTCCTGTTCTTCGCCGCTGGCCTCTTTGCCTGTTTCATGCGTGACGCGCTGGTCGGGCCGTCGCCGGTTATCGGACTTGTTCTGGTCGTCATGGTGGTCGCCGGAACGATGAGCGCGAATTTCGCGCCGCTGGCCAAGGACGTTATCAATGCCCTGCCGGTCGCCGTGCTGTTTTCGATGATTGCGATCATGTTCGCCCATGCGATCGTGCCGTCGACCGCCGACGAGACAGGTGTCGAACCTCCGGGCGAGCCCGCCGATGCCCCCGTGCGCGACGCGCTTATGCGCACGGCCATTCTGCTGCCGTTAATCATCTGGTTTCTGGCGACCGGCAAGGTCGGCAGTTTCTATATCCTGATCGTCGCCATTTCGGTCTTGCGTGTGCCCAAGCCCGAGACGGTCGCGCTAGCGCTGGTGGCCGCCAATTTTTTGGGCGGTGCTGTCGCTCTCGTCGCGGCGACATTGATCTTCATCACGCCTTCACCGTTGTTCGGCGTGATCGTGCTCGCGCTGATGGCCCTTGGCCTGGGCCTGATGGTCGAGCAG
This sequence comes from Pseudomonadota bacterium, assembly GCA_039028155.1. NCBI lineage: Bacteria > Pseudomonadati > Pseudomonadota > Pseudomonadota bacterium. Next base: position 12,129 of record JBCCIS010000027.1, on the reverse strand, counting down.
GGCGGTGTGCGCGGCAAGCTCGCCGGCGCCGCCTCCGGCCCGGCGATGATCATGCTGATGTTGGCGCTGTCCGTACTCGACGGCAGCGATGTTTACATCAGCCGTGTCCTCGAGATCGCCGCGTCGGTCCTCTATGTGCTTCTGGCCATGGCGCTACTGAGTTCGGTGGCCAGAAAGCCGTAGCCCGCTAGCGCAAGTTGACGAGGCGCACGGGCACGCCGACTTCCAGACCCAGGCGTTCGGCGGCGCTGCCGCGATTGACGGCGATCTCCGCCAGGCCATTGGCGTTCTCGTACCAGGTGGCGTCGCCAACCGGGACATCGCCAAAGGTGCGGCTGCGTTCCAGATGCTGGCCGTTGATCTCAAGCGCTGTGCCCATCGGCAGCGCGTTGGCACGCATGCCGGTCATGGCATTGCCGTAGCGGTCTATGTAAACGATCTCGGGCAGATCGTCTGGCCAGTCGTGGTGCATCCGGTGTTCGGGATCGACCGGCTCGCCCGGCGGATGCTCGCCGCGCGCCAGGCATGCGGCGACCGGTGCGAAGAGGTCGCGCCCGTGAAACGTCGCCGACATCGCCTTGGGCTGGTGGGTGATATCCCACATTCGGCAGTCGTCATTACGTTGCATTACGACGTTGAAGAGGCCGTTGTCCGGACCAACAAACCAGCGTCCGCCGGCCCTGACGACCACCGGCCGCCGCCAAGCCGTCCCGACGCCCGGATCGACAACCGCAAGAAAGACCGAATCGTGCGGAAAAACGTCCGTATAGGCGGCCAACAGATAGGACGAGGCGCGTGGCGCGAAGACCGGGGCGTCGGAAAAGAGGTCGAAGACCGGGGTATTGGGAACCTCGCGCCACAACGCGGCCTTGACCTGACCGATATAGGGGCCTTCCAAACCGAAGTCTGTGAATAGCAGGATCATGAGGTCCGGATCGTCTTGGCACGGCTGTCTGCCGTGGCGTCGCCAACAGAATAGGCCAAGTCGCGGCGCTCTTCACGAACTGCCGTCGGGCCAAGTTTTGCGTTGAGGGCGGCTTGGCGGAATACTGGCGCCGGGGTTCCGGACAAGACAACTAGGCACGGCGGCGCGGTAATGCGGTTTTTGATTTCCATGGTGGTCGTGGTCGCCGCGCTGGTGGTCGTTGCATACTTTGGGCTGAGGTCGATCGGCCTGATCGGCGAATCCTGCCCACCGCTCGACGATGACGGGTTCCAGGTCATGATCGAGAACCGGCTTCTCTTTGCCCTTCGCGCCAATGTGCACGAAGCCACAACGAACGAGTTGCGGATCGGGCCGGAGCAGTGTGTCGCCGTCGACGTTAACTCCGTGCGGGTCACCGTGGAGACGTGGGCTTTTGACGAGACCGGCACACCGAATTGTACTGCCGAACTGCGTCCCGCCAACCGCCTGACCATCTTCGAGCGTGGCGGCAATGTTTATTGCGAGGTCGGCGAAGCCCGCTGACAACGAACGGTTTTGCTAGCGCCGGCTGCTTTCCGCGAGATCGCGATCCATCTGGTCGCGCACCGTCTTCATGGCAATGGCCGCGCCGACCGTGGACGTCCTGGGTACGCCGACATAGGGATGCTGTTCTTCTGTCGGGCGGGACGCGCGGCGCGTCATGCGGAAAAGCGCAAAGAGCCCCAACAGAAGGTGCGCGGCCGCAAGAAACCAGAAGAAACCGGCGGGGCCAAACTCCGCCATCGCGAACCCCGCGATTGCCGGGCCGGCCATGCCGCCGATACCGCCCGCCATCAGCAGACCGCTGGATGCGGCAACCATCTGTTTCGGCGAAAGGAAGTCGTTGGTATGGGCGACGGCCAGCGAATAGATGGGAAAGGAAAGGCCGCCCATGAGCGCGCCGATGGTGAGCAGCACGGGTGCCGTCGATACATCCAGCGTCGCCCCGGCGACACCGACAAGGCCGGCCAGAATGCTGGCCGCCGTCAGGATTTGCCGACGATCGAAGTGATCGCTCAAGCGGCCGATTGGCCATTGCAGGATCATACCGCCAAAGACCATGGCGGTGATGAAGAGCGAAATGTCGGTCAGCGACATCCCGATCTCCTGGGCGTAGACCGCGCCCAGCCCTACCATGGTGCCGGCCGCCGCACCCTGCAGCATGGACCCTGTGACACCCAATGGCGAGATCCGCGCCAGCTGCCGCAGCCCGAGTTTATCGTTGGCTTGAAACTCCGGCGCCGGATAGGCGGTGAGCGAAATCGGTACGACCGCGAGCGACACCAAGACCGCCGAGACGATGAAAAGGACAAAGCCATCCGGGCTGGCGGTGTTCATGAGCAGGGGGCCGAGCGCCATCGAGCCCAGCATGATCACCATGTAGACCGAGAGTAACTGACCGCGGGTCTTGTTGGTCGAACGGTCGTTGAGCCAGCTCTCCGCGACGATATAGAGGCTGGCATAAGCGAAGCCTGTCAGGACGCGCATCAGCGTCCAGATCACCGGTTCCACCGCGACGGCATGGATCAGGGGGGCGATCGACGCGATCGAGGCCATGGCGCCGAACACGCGAATATGGCCGACCCGTGTGACAAGACGAGGCGTCAGCGTCGATCCAATCAGGAAGCCGACGAAGTAGCCGGCCATGATGACGCCGGTCACTTCGGTCGGGAAGCCGGCCAGGGTCGCGCGCACGCCAAGCAGGGTGCCCTGTAATCCGGCGCCCAGCATAAGAAGACCGATGCCCAGCAGAAGGGCCCAGATGGAGACGACGGCAGCCAGCATGATCGCGGCACCCCACAGAATTGCGGCGGGGCTTATGCGCGATTTGCCAGATGAAATCCATCCAAATCGTACGGCAGCACACACGCCGGATTGCGTTTCTTGACGGGCCGGAGTCGCCGTTCAAGACTGAGCGCTGTTGAAACGGCAGCGGAGGGGCCATGAGCATCACGTTGACACCACTGGCCAACGCCCTGGGCGTCGCGGTCGAAGGCCTTGACCTCGCCCGGCCGATCGCGTCTGAGACAGCCGATCGGCTGCGCGCCGCGTGGTCACAGCACCACCTTCTGCTGCTGCGCGGCCAAGACATTAGCGAAGACCAGCAGGTTGCCTTCGCGACCCTGTTCGGGCCGGTCTCCCACCGTGGCGCCTATATGAAGGACCGCCAAGCGAGCCACGTGTCCAACGTTCGCGCTGATGGCATTCTGGGCGGCGGCGTGCTGCATTTTCATTCCGACCACACATTCTTCGTGCGGCCGCTGAAGGCGATCTGCCTCTATGCCATCGACGTGCCGCCGTCCGGCGGCGATACGCTTTTCGCCAACGCGATCCTGGCCTATCGGAACCTGCCGCAGGATCTGAAGGCCCGTATCGATGATCTGATCTCCGTGCAGTTGTTCGACTATACAGGCGATTACAATCGCCGAACGCTGCTCGACGATGCGCCGGCCGACGCGCCGCGTTGCGACCACCCATTGGTCAAGACGGACGAGTCATCGGGCGAGAAGATCCTCTTTATCCACGAACACACGACCGCCGCCATCCACGGTCTCGATCACGACGCGGTCGATGCGTTGCTCGTGGATCTCATGCCCTACTTGAACGATCCGGGCATCGGGTATCGCCACTGCTGGTCGCCGGGCGATGTGCTGTTGTGGAACAACATGACGCTGCAGCACGCGCGCACCGACTTCGACCCGCGCCAGGCGCGAACCCTTCGGCGCGTACCGATCGCCGTCAGCGAGGCCGAAGCGAACGACGCCACCGCGACCGTGGTGTAGACGCCAGGAAGGGAAGACCATGAGCACACCGCTTGTCGACACCGCCGTTGCCTGGCCGGACGGCGCCCAATGCGCGGTCATGCTGAGCTTCGACTTTGATGCCGAGACCCTGTGGATCGGCCGCGACCGCGCCAATTGGAAGCGGCCGGGCATCCTCTCCCAGGGCAAGTACGGCGCGAAGCTCGGCGTGCCCAAGGTCCTCGAGACACTGGAGGATGCCGGCATCAAGGCGACGTTTTTTGTTCCCGGCTGGACGGCAGAAAACCACACCGATCGCGTCGAGGCGATTGTTGGGGCGGGGCATGAGGTCGGTCATCACAGTTATCTGCATGAGTGGATCGACCCGGAAGATCCGGCTGCCGAGGAGGCCGAACTCGACAAGGGGCTCGAGGCACTTGCCAAGACGGTCGGCGTGACGCCCAAGGGTTATCGCTCGCCAGCCGGCGAGACCAGCGACAACATGGTGCGGCTCCTGACCGATCGCGGTTTTCTCTATGACAGCTCCATGATGGACGACATCAATCCCTATCGGCATGTCCTGGCCGACGGCACGCCCGGGGTCGTTGAGGTGCCGTGGCACTGGAGCCTGGATGACGCGATCTACCTACTGTTCTCGATTCGCAATCCCCGCCCGGTCTTCACCAACAGTCATATCCTGGAGGTCTGGCAGGACGAGTTTCGCGAGATCTACCAGTGGGGCGGCCTGTTCGACCTGGTCATGCATCCGCAGATAATCGGCCGGCCATCGCGTATCGCGCTGCTACGCACATTCATCGCCTGGATCAAGACGTTCCCCGGCGTCTGGTTCGCCACCGGCAGTGAAGTCGCCGAGGCGTGGCTGGCGCAGACGGGGAAGAGCACCTAGCGCGCCGCAAAGGGAGCCACGCATGGGGACATGCCGATTCGCCAGCAAGACCGCGATCGTGACCGGCGCCGCCGGCGGTATCGGCAGGGCGACGGCGCTGCGCCTCGCCGGCGAGGGTTCGTGTGTGCTGGCGGTCGATATCAAGCAGGACGAATTGGCGGAGACCATCGATCTGTCCGGTGGGCCTGAGGTCGTGCCGATCATTGCCGATCTGACCGATCGCGATGCGCCGGCGACGATTGTCGATAAGGCTCTCGCGCAGTTCGGCGGCATGGACATCCTGATCAACAACGCCGGGATCAGTGGGCGCAACCGCAGCGGTGGCGACGTCGATGACCAGCAATGGGATGCGGTTGTCGATATGAACGCTTCGTCAGTCTATCGCATGGCGCGGGCGGCGCTGCCTCATCTGCCGCGCCCCGGCGGCAAGATCGTCAATATCAGCTCGGTATTCGGTCTGGTTGGTTTTCCCGGGTCGCCTGCCTACGCCGCCGCGAAAGGAGCGGTTGCACAGCTGACACGACAGATGGCATCGGATTATGCTACCGATGGTATCAACATCAACGCGATTGCACCGGGGGTCATCGAAACCGCAATGACACGTGACAGCATCAACAACGACCCGTGGTATCACGATGCCATGATCAAAAACGCGCCCATGGGGATTGGTCAGCCGGATGATGTTGCCGGCGTGATCGCCTTCCTGTGTTCCGACGATGCGCGCTATGTGAACGGCCAGGTCATCGCCGTCGACGGCGGATGGTCGACGACACGTTACTGGCCGAAGCCGTAACCATGACGCGTCCATTGCCTTTTGATGTCCAGTCTTTGCCGGGTGCCAGTTTTGGCGGTCTGATCGATGTTGACGATGTCGATGCGTTTGTCGCCGCGGCCGAGGCCGTGCCAGACGCGCTGATGAACGCCATGCTGGATGGTCATGGCCTTTTGCTATTGAAGGGATTTCAAACGATCGCGGACGATCCTGGTCTGCTGGTCAAGCTTAGCCGTCTGTTCGGCAAGGAGGTCGAGAACTATCGGCTGACATCAACGGATCCAAACTGCATTCACCCCGATCATCCGGAGATCCTGGTGCTGACCAACCTGCCGCCCTGCAGCAGAAAACCGCCCGGTAAGCCGGAACCGGCGGCGCTGCCCGATGGCAGCCTGCCGGTGCAGTTTCCCCATCGCCGGGGCTGGCATACGGACCAGAGCTTCCGCCGGCCGCCGCCGGATATCTCGCTTTTCTGCGCGTTGGTGCCGTCACCCAAAGGGCAAGGGCAGACGCTCTACGCCGATGGCGTCGGCGCCTATGAGGCGCTGTCGGAGGCACTGAAGGCGCGCATCGAGGATCTGGAAGGTCTACACATTGTCCCCGGCAGCGGTCGCGCGGAGTATGCCGTGCGCGCCGGCGAGACTCCGCGCGACTTGGAGCCGCGCGAGGCGCCGCAGCGCCAGCCGGTTGTGCGCGTGCATCCGGTGACCGGCCAGAAGGCGCTCTATCTGTGTGAGGCCGGCCAAATGGACTGGGTCGAGGGTCCCCTGATCGGTATGGAGCCGGGTATCCATGGCGACGGCGCCAAGCTGCTCTATGAGCTGATGGAGCATTTCACCCAGCCGCGCTTTGCCTATGCGCACGAGTGGGAAGCCGGCGACCTCATCGTCTACGACAACCGCTGCACGATCCACAGCGCCACATGGTACGACGCCGACCAGTTCGACCGCGTCATGTGGCGCACTACCGTGTGGGGCAACCCGGGTCCGCTCTATGACGGCGAGGAACGAAGCTGGATGGTGGCATGAGGACGCGGCCATGAGCGCGCCGCGCAACCAGCCGATCTATGACGCCGACGAGATCCTGGACGGCATCCGCGACTGGGTGACGATCGAAAGCCCGACGGTTCACGTAGCGGGCGTCAACCGGATGATGGACAAGGCCGAGGAAGCCATGACGCGGCTTGGCGCGCAAACCGAGCGTCAGCCCGGCATCGACGGATACGGCGACATTGTTATCGGCCGCGTCGCCGGCCGCAGGCCGGGGCCGGGCGTGCTGGTGCTAGGGCATCTCGATACCGTCCATATGGTCGGCACGCTTGACGACGAACTGCCGTTCCGCCGCGATGGCGACCGAGTCTACGGGCCCGGCATCTACGATATGAAGGGCGGCATGTTCACGGCCTATTACGCGCTGCGCCAACTGTTGCGCGCCGGTGAAACGCCCGAGCTTTCCGTGACGTTCATGTTCGTCTCCGATGAAGAAGTCGGTAGCCCGTCGAACCAAGCGCGCATCGAAGACGTCGCAAAACAGCACAAGTATGTGCTGGTGCCCGAACCGGCGAAGGGCGGGACCGGCATGCTGGTTACCGGCCGCTATGCCTTCCTTCGCTTCGTCGTGCGGGTGCGTGGCAAGCCCGCCCATGCCGGGTCCCAGTTGACCCGGGGACGCAGCGCCATCGCGGAGATGGCGCAACAGATCCTTGCCATCGAGGCGATGACGGACAGGGAGCGTGGCATCACCTATAGCGTCGGCGTCGTCGAGGGCGGCACGTTCGTCAACGTGGTGCCGATAGCGTGTTCGGCTGAGGTCTTGTGCGTTGCGCCGTTCGCCGAGGCCATGGACGAGATCCGCACCAACATGGCCGCACTTGCGCCGATCAATCCCGAATGCACCGTCGAGGTCGAAGCCGGCCCGGTGCGCCCGCTCTTCGAGCCGAGCGAGGCGACGCTCGCGCTCTATGCCGAGGCGGAGAAGATCGCCGGCGAGATCGGCTTTGTGCCCGGCCACGGCAGCTTTGGCGGCGGCAGTGACGGCAACTTTACCGGCGCGCTCGGTCTGCCGACGCTGGATGGTCTGGGCCTGATGGGCGACGGTGCGCACACCCATGACGAACACGTTCTTTATTCGTCATTGGTGCCGCGCGCGAAGCTATTGGCCGGGCTGTTTCGAACGCTGACCTAGGTCGGCGTCAGGCCCCGTTCAAGACGATGCAGCCGGTCTCCGCGACGTCATAGCCGCCCATCTGCTTAGCGCGTTCGCTGAACCGTTCGGAGCGTGTGAACCACAGGAGGTCCTGCCACGGTTTGTCGAAGAAGTCGTGGCGTCCGATGACGAGGTCATAACGTTCGCGGGTCAGCGGTACGAAGTCGAGGTCGAGTTGTTGGGCGACGGCGGCAACGCCGAAACCGGCATCGGCGCGATCCTCGGCCACCGCCAGACCAACCTCGGTCTCGCTCAAGGCCGGCGCCGCGATGATGTTGAGGTCACTGATCGACAAGTCCTGTTCGTTCAACAGATGGCCGAACAGCAGGCGGCTGCCGGCTTCCTGCTGGCGGTCGACAAATCGCGGCTGATGGGATTTCAATGGAGGCAGACCAGTGATCGCTTTGGGATTGCCCTTGGCGACGATCAGTCCCTGGTCGCGCCAGGCCCAGGTCAGGGCGATGACCGAGCGACCAGCCAGCGTGCGATAAAGCGTCGGCAAGTTGTGATCGCCGCTTGGCGGATCGAAGACATGCAGGCCGCAGGCAATGGCCTGGCCATCGGCGAAGCGGCGCAGCCCGTCCAGGCTGCCGCCGAACATCAACGCCAATCCACAATTGGATTCGCGCACGGCCCAATCGAGCAGGGGGTCGTGACTGCCGGCGATAATCGGCGGCGGCGCTTGGCGCACTTCCGGATCGCCCTTTTGCGCCAGGTTCTGCACGACCCACAGATCGATCACGGTTTTGGGGAACAACCACTTGCCGGTAACCCGCGTGCACGGGATCTTGCCGGTCTTGACGAGGTCATAGACCTTGCGTTCCTTGATGCGCAGATAGGCCGCGACCTCGCGCGTGTTCATCATGTCCGCCATGTGTTCGCCATGTATCCGCCGGGAGGCTTCGGCCAAAGGAGTTGCGCGACGGCCACCTAGATATCACATGGTGCAGGTGAACGAAGCTGCCTGATGGACGCCATGCGCCTGATCATCGCGATTTTCCTGCCGTTTTTGCTGTTTTTCACCATCGGACGCCCACTGGCCGGGATCATCTGCCTGATTTTGCAGATCACCCTGATCGGCTGGATTCCCGCCGCGTTATGGGCGGTCTACGCCTTGAGCCAGTTCCAGACCGACCGCAAGATCGATGATATGCGGCACCAGGAGCATCAGTCATGAACCGAGACGCACTCAACACGGTCGTCAAGCTGGTGATTGCTTCGCTGGTCGTCGGCTTGGTGATGGCCATGGTGAACGTCACGCCGCTCAGCCTGATCCAGAACCTCGGCGACAACTTCGAGGCGATGTTCAGTGCCCTGGTCAATGCCGCGAGCTGGGCGATCACCTACATCATCATGGGCGCGGTCATCGTCGTGCCCATCTGGCTGCTGTTCCGCCTGATGGGTGCCAAGAACAAGCGCAGCAGCGGCTAGAGCCTAAGCGGCGTTCGGCTGGCGGGCGCGTCGTTTGCGTTCGTGGGGGTCGAGCCAGCGTTTGCGCAGGCGGATCGATTCCGGCGTCACCTCGACCAACTCGTCGTCGGCGATATAGGCCATGGCGCGTTCCAGCGTCATCTTGACCGGCGGCGTCAACAGCACCGCATCGTCCTTGCCGGCGGCACGGATGTTGGTGAGCTGCTTTGACTTCAGCGGGTTGACGTCGAGGTCCTGACCTTTGTTGTGCTCGCCGATGATCATGCCCTTGTAGACCTTGTCGCCCGGCGCGATGAAGAGCGCGCCGCGTTCTTCCAGGTTCCACAGCGCGTAGGCGACGGCGCTGCCTTGTTCGGCGGAGATCAGCATGCCCTCGCGCCGGCCCGGCATGTCGCCCTTATAGGCCGCGTAGCCGTGGTAGAGCCGGTTCATGATGCCGGTGCCACGGGTATCGGTCATGAACTCGCCGTGGTAGCCGATCAGACTGCGCGACGGGATATGGAAGACGAGGCGGGTCTTACCGCCGCCTGATGGCCGCATCTCTAGCATGTCGCCCTTGCGCTGGCCCATCTTCTCGACCACGGGGCCGGTGAAATCGTCGTCGACGTCGATGACCACTTCCTCGATCGGTTCGAGCAGCGCGCCGGTCTCCTCATCCTTTCGGTAGAGGACGCGGGGGCGGCCGATGGCCAGTTCAAAGCCCTCCCGGCGCATGGTCTCGACAAGGACGCCAAGCTGTAGCTCGCCGCGCCCGGCGACCTCGAACACCGTCTTGTCGTCGGTCTGGGTCACCTCCAGCGCTACGTTGCCTTCGGCTTCGCGGGCCAGGCGATCCCAGATCATGCGGCTGGTGACCTTGTCGCCCTCCTGACCGGCAAGCGGGGAATCATTGATCGAGAACGTCATCGCGAGCGTCGGGGGATCGATCGGTTCCGACGCCATGGGCTCGGTGACCGAAGGGTCGCACAGGGTGTCGGCGACGCTCGCCTTGGTGAAGCCCGCCAGGGCCACGATGTCGCCGGCCTCGGCCTTGTCGATACCGACCCGCTCCAAACCGCGAAACGCCAGGATCTTGGAGATGCGCGTTTGCTCGAGTGTCTCGCCGTCGCGCGACAGTGCCTTCAGCATGGTGTTGGTCGCTAGGCTGCCGGCCTCGATGCGACCGGTCAGTAGCCGGCCGAGGTAAGGATCGGTCTCAAGCGTCGTCGCCAGCATGCGGAAGGCGCCCTCCGGCACGACCTCGGGCGCCGGCACGTGGCCGACGATCAGGTCGAACAGCGGCGCCATGTCATTGTGGGCATCGTCGAGTTCGCGCACCGCCCAGCCTTGTTTGGCCGAGGCATAGACGGTCGGGAAGTCGAGCTGTTCGTCGTTGGCGTCGAGCGCGGCGAACAGGTCGAAGATCTCGTTCAGCACCTCGTCGGCGCGCTGCTCCGGTTTGTCGATCTTGTTGATGACGACGATGGGTTTCAGACCCAGGCGCAACGCCTTGCCGACCACGAACTTGGTCTGCGGCATCGGGCCTTCGGCTGCGTCAACAAGAACGCAGACGCCGTCGACCATGCTCAGGATACGCTCGACCTCGCCGCCGAAGTCGGCGTGGCCCGGCGTGTCGACGATGTTGATGCGGGCATCGTTCCACACCACCGACGTGCACTTGGCCAGGATCGTGATGCCCCGCTCGCGCTCCAGATCGTTGCTGTCCATGGCCCGTTCGGCGACCTGCTGGTTGGCGCGGAAGGCGCCGCTTTGCTTCAGCAGCTCGTCGACGAGCGTGGTTTTGCCATGGTCGACATGGGCGATGATGGCGATGTTCCTGAGGTCCATGCCGATGCTACCGGTTGCGGGGGTTTCGGGATGCGTCCCTATATCGTGCCTGGCGGCCCCAGCACAAGTGGCGGGGATCACGAAAGTTTCGGGATGTTTACAGCGTTGCGCTGGTGTGAAGCACGGGCGAATAGCCGGCGGCCAGCACCGCGACGGACGAGGCGGGCGTCAGAACATCGACCTTAAGGGGTTCAATGGCGGTGCCCTTGCCATAGCCCTCCGGCGACCAGGGTAGCAACGCGCCACGGTAAACCAGGCCGGCGCGGTTGGCTGTGCCGGGCAGAACAACCATGGCGCCATCGGGCAGGCTTTCGAGGTTGGCCTGATAGGTGACCTTGCTGCGGTCGCGCCTGGCTCGCTCCCGGTGGGTGATATCGTCCATCTCAACCGCCTTGGGCGGCGAGGCGAGGCCTTGTGCCAGCGCCCAGGCATGGCGGTAGCGGTTGTAGTCGTCGCGCCGGCACAGCGCGCAGGGGCGATGGCCGGCGGCAAGTGCCGTCGCCTCGTCCATGAAAAAGAGCTCGGTCCACACGCCAGGTTGCATGACCGGGCGCCACCAGCCCTTGTAGGACAACTGGCAGGTGATCCAGGCCCGCAGCCGCCAGCGCCGGGTGGCGAGTTTGCCGGCCTCGTCGCACAGGCAGCCACGGTTGCCCAGGAAGAGACCGCGCGCGGGGTGATCAACTATCTCGCCAAATGGCGTCACGCGGTTTTGCAGCGGCATGACGGCACCTATGATGGTGTGAACTGGGAGGGATTCGGGGTTATGTCGTTTCTAGTCATTGCCGCCATTTTTCTGGCCGCCGCCATTGTCGCCGTGCCGTTGTCGAAGCGGGTGGGTTTTGGATCGGTCCTCGGGTACTTGGTCGCCGGCGTGGTGATCGGCCCGTCGGCCCTTGGCCTCGTCACCAATGTTGATGACATCTTGCACTTTGCCGAGTTCGGTGTCGTGCTGCTTCTTTTTGTCATCGGCCTGGAGCTGCAGCCCTCGCGCCTGATGACCATGCGCAAGGCGGTCTTCGGCATGGGCGGCGCCCAGGTCCTTATCACCGCCATCCTGCTGGCGGCGGCGGCGTTCGCCATGGGGCTGACCCTGGAAAGCGCGATCGTTGTCGGCTTGGCGCTGTCGCTTTCGTCGACCGCGTTCGCGCTGCAGATCCTGGCGGAGAAGGGGCAGTTGTCGAGCGCCCATGGCCGCTCGTCGTTCGCCATCCTGCTGTTCCAGGATCTCGCGGTGATCCCGATCCTGGCGCTGCTGCCCTTGCTGGCGCCAAGCGCGGGT
>JBCCIS010000026.1 GCA_039028155.1 Pseudomonadota bacterium | reverse complement strand
GCAAGCTGCTGCGTGACGTCGCCAAAGCGGTGATGGAGATCCAGTTCGCCGCCGAGGAACTTGTCGGCGCCGCGCGCGACGACCAGGTGATCGCACAGTTGAAGGACCTCGAAGCGCGCGGGTTTGCGCCATGAGCGCCGAACGCAAGGTCCGCGTCCACGTCAAGAACAACCACGCCTCACCCGATACCTTCCCGCCGACGCCGGAAGGCGAGGAAGTCTTCACCATCACGCCCGATCGGTTCGACGACGCCGCCCAGCGTCATCCCGACGTCGGACCACATCTCGATGTCGTGATCGACTGGGACACCGACAACTTCGACGACTCCATGGCGACCGCCGAGGCGCTGGTCACCTGGGACCTGCCGACCGAGAACCTCGCCGAGGTCGCGCCCAACCTCAAATGGATCCACATCATCGGCGCCGGTGTCGAACATCTATGCCCGATGGATTGGGTTCCCGATGGCGTCACGGTCGTGAACAACAAGGGCGCCCACAAGGCGAAGGCCGGCGAGTTCGCGTTGATGGCGGTCTTGATGCTGCACAACAAGATGCCGGCGGTTCAGTTCAACCAACGCTCCGCCGACTGGACATCTCTCTATTCGACGCCGATCGCCGGCAAGACCGCGCTCATTGTCGGTACCGGCAGCCTGGGCAGCGGCGCGGCGCATCAGTTGAAGAAACTCGGCATAGAGGTCTTGGGTGTCAGCCGCCATGGCCGGCCGCATCCCGACATCGACGAGATGGGGACAACCGGCGATCTGGACGCGATGCTGGCGCGCGCCGACTACGTTTTCGTCGCGACGCCTGCGACACCGGAGACGGAGAACCTGTTCGACCGTGAGCGCCTCGGCCGCATGAAACCCGGCGCCGGCATCATCAATGTCGGTCGCGCCGCCGTAATGGATTACGGCGCGCTGGTCGATCTGCTGGAAGGCGGTCACCTCTCCGGCGCCATTCTCGACGTCTTCGATCCCGAACCGCTGCCGGCGGATTCGCCGCTGTGGTCGGCACCCAATCTTGTCGTCACGCCACACATCTCCGCCGATGACGGCGACAACTACGTGCCCATCACCCTTGACCTGTTCTTCGCCAACATGCGCCGCTACCTTGCCGGCGAGCCGTTGGAGAACGTGGTCGACCCGACGCTCGGTTACTAAAGGAGACCCGCCATGAATCTTTCCGACCCCCAGACCATGGCCGAAGCGCTTGCGCCTGCCGAACGGATCGCCGAGGCCGGCGCGATGCTGGAGGAGGCCGGCGTCAAGTACATCCTGTGCTGCTGGATCGACCTGTTGGGCGTGCCGAAGACGAAGCCGGTGCCGTTGTCGGACTGGGAGCGGCTGTGTCAGGGCAAGGGCCCGCAGTTCGCCGTCCACTCCGTCTCGTTCGTGCCGGAACTGGGCCCCGCCGACCCCGATCAGATCATGGTGCCGGATCTCGACAGCCTGGTGATCTGCCCGTGGGACAAGACACTCGCCTGGGTGTTCGCTGACCTCTGGTGGAGCGACAAACCCTATAACGTCTGCCCGCGCGGAGCGCTGAAGCGCATCGTGCGCGACTGCGCCGATAAGGGTTACGCGGTCTTCGCCGGTATCGAGCCTGAGTTCATCGTCATGCGCTGGCAGGACGGCCAACCGGTGAAGGGCATCGACAACGACCCCCTGCCCGGTGAGGGCCTTCGCCCGCGCCGTCAGGCGTTCGGTTACGACGTCGAATACTCCCTCGATTCCATGGGCTACCTGGGCGAGCTCATCGACATCATCGACGGCGAGCTGGGTTGGGACCTGCACGACGTCGTCTGCGAGGGCGCCTATAGCCAGTTCGAGCTGGACTTCGGTTACACCGATGTTCTCGGCATGGCGGACCGCCTGGTGTTCCTGCGCGTGCTGGTCAAGGAGATCGCTAAGAAGCACGGCATGTTCGCGACGTTCATGCCGAAGCCGACCATCGGTGACTGGCGTTCCGGCGCGCATCTCAACACCTCGATGCAGGCGATCGACAATCTTGGTGTCAATATCTTCGAGACGGCGGATGGCGAGTGGGACGAACGCGCGCTTCTGGCGGTCGCCGGCCTGCTGCGCCACGGCGGCGCCTTGACCGCCATCTCGTGTTCGACGGTGAACTCCTATAACGGCCTGGTGCCGCGGGTCGGCGGTTTCGAGGGCGGCACGGTCACCTGGGCGCCGACCCACATGACCTATGGCTACAACAACCGCTCGTCGATGCTGCGCCTGCCGCAGGCGAGGTTCTGTATCGAGAACCGCGCCGCTGACATGTGCATGAACCCCTATTTGGCGCTGGGCCTGACGGCGGCCGCCATGACCGAAGGCATCGTCGAGAAGTACAATCCCGGCCCGCCCTTGAATGAGGACCTCTATTCGATGTCGGAGGAGGCGATCGTGAAGTCGGGCGCCCAACGCCTGCCGCGGCATCTTTTGGAGGCTGTCGAAATCCTGCGCGACGACGAGTTCGCCAAGCAGACGCTCGGCGAGCAGATGCACAGCTCCTTCATCGCCTACAAGATCGACGAGTGGGAGCGCTACCACCAGGCGGTCACCGACTGGGAAGTCGAGGAGTACCTCAGGCTCTACTGACCGGGAAGCGGATGATGGCCGACCACGAGATCTTCCGCCTGGGTGATGTCGACCTGCAGTCGGGTGAGGTACTGAGAGATGCGCGCCTCGCCTACAACACCTATGGCGAACTCTCGCCGGCGCGCGACAATGTCGTCGTCATGCCGACCTTCTATACGGGCACCCACGCGCGCAACGAAGGGTTCTTTGGGTCGGGCCGCACCATCGATCCCGCGCACCATTTCGTTATCTCGATCAACATGTTCGGCAACGGGCTTTCTTCCTCGCCCAGCAACACGGCCGCGCCCCAGGACGGCCCCCGCTTTCCGAAGACGACACTCTTTGACAACGTCTTCTGCCAGCACCGCCTGGTGACCGAAAAGTTCGGCATCGAACGCATCAAGCTGGTCTACGGCTGGTCGATGGCGGGCTGTCAGTCCTATCAGTGGGCCGCGCAGTTCCCGGAGATGGTCGAAGCGATCCTGCCGTTCTGCGCCTCGGCCAAGACATCGCCCCACAACATCGTCTTCCTGGAAGGTGTGAAGGCCGCACTGACCGCCGACAGCGCCTGGAACGGCGGCGATTATGTCGCCCAGCCCAAACGCGGCCTCGCCGCCTTCGGCCGCGTCTACGCCGGCTGGGCGTTCTCGCAGACCTTCTACCGCGAGCACCTCTATCGCGAGCAGGGCTTCGATACCCTGGAAGACCTCCTGGTCGACTGGGAGAACGACCACATCGACAACTGGGACGCCAACAACCTGCTCGCCAAGTTGTGGAGCTGGCAACACGGCGACATCAGCGCCAACCCGCTCTACCGCGATGATATTGAGAAGGCGCTCGGCGCCATCACCGCGCGCGCGATCCTGATACCATGCACCACCGATCTCTATTTCCCGCCCGAGGACAACGAGATCGAAGCCCGCCACATGCCGAACGCGGAGCTGCGCCCGTTCGACTCCCCCTGGGGACACTGCGCCGCCAGCCCGGGCAACGTCCCGGCGTTCGACGGTTTCCTGGATGACGCGTTGCGGGAGTTGGTGGGTTAGGTCTGTGGCGCGTCGAAGGCGGCGGTCGGCATACGAGACGTCGACTCACCGCCGGCTAGATCGACCTCGTCCGGCTCGAACCATGCTCCTGTATCGATGACGTTGAGCATGTGTTCAACGGTCAGCTCTTTCCACTTACCGCGCAGGCCGAGCTTCATCAGCAGGGCGTCGACGGAAACCGACGTGCCGTGGGGAAAGTAGCTGTCGAACCGGAAGCCGGCGAACCGCACGCCGAAACGTTGATGGACCTCGTCGAGAAGCCGGGTGGCATCGTCACCGGCAAGGTTGACGTCGTGATAGAGGCGGTCTGAGACGCCGAGCACCGTCGGCTTCCCGATGATGTCGGAGACGATGCGCTCCAACTCGTCCTTGGCGGATGCGCTGGTGTGGCCGCCCGACCGCGCGGCCTCGCTGTACATCGCATCGTCAAATGACAGCATGGGCATCGTCGCATCAACTGTCGCCATCGCCTGTGCCTACCCTCTACCGGTTCCGGTTCGCGTGTGATTCCCAATCGCATCGACGACCCAGACTTGCAGCGGACAGCAGCCCTGGCAGTGACAGCCGACACGAGCGATGCACGCAGGGACCCAGGCAACCGTCACTTTTCCGTCGACACACCCCTCAATTCCACACCTGTCCGACACGTGAGACGCTTGACGGACTTGCCAGATTATCGATAATCGATCTTTCTTCTGGGGAGGGGCGATGGCGGAAAACGCGCGGTTTGTGGCGGGCGAGGTGAAGTCCACCGCCGGGGTGGTCCTGGACTCCCTGCGCCAAGCCATATTAATCGGCGACATCGCCGGCGGTACGCAGCTGAAGCAGAACGAGATCGCGGCCGCGTTCAATGTCAGCGCTGCGCCGGTGCGCGAGGCACTGCACAGCCTGGTCGCCTCGGGCCTAGCGACCCAGGCGCCCAATCGCGGCGTCACCGTGGCGGTCATGTCCGAACGCGACTTTCTCGACATAATGGAGCTGCGCGCCCTCTTGGAGCCGCGGGCGTTGGAACTCTCAGCGCCGCGCCTGACCACCGCTGATCTCAGTGCCGCCGAGGCGATCCTTGATGCCGTTGCGGTCGCGGGTGGTGCCGCCGAGCGCGCGGAACTGCACTGGCAGTTTCACCTGGCGCTTTATGACAGGGCCGACCGCCCCCGGCTGCTGGCCCAGATCGAGTCGCTCTATGTCGCGATGTCGCGCTACTGGTGCCCGGTGTGGAACAAGGTCGGCTTGAGCGAGAACTGGCGCGCCATTCACGGTGGCATTGTCGATGTCCTGCGGCGAGGCGCGTTCGATGACGCCGTCCGGATGACTGAAGATCAGATCAATGCCGGGCGCGAGCGCTGGCAGTCGGAATTCAAGCGCAAGCTGGGTGACCTCGCCCAATGATCACCCACCATGACGGCTAACGACCAGGTGTTGCCATGAAGACAGCGCTGTTCGGCATCGCGTGGGCGCTCGCCTTCGTCATCCTGGAGTCCGCCCAGTTCGTCTTCTTCGGCGGGCTGTTCCAGCGCATGAGTTCGTTTCTGTTCGGCTTTCTGGTGTTCGGCATCATCGCGGTCGGCTTCATCGGCTGGGCGGCGATCACCGCGCCAAGCCAGGTCAAGGCCGCGCTGGCAAATCCACGGCCCCTGATCGCCGCCAACGTCGCGGTCGTCTTCGCGGTCGGCGCCTATCTGCTCTCTGTCCAGCTTATCGAACCGGCGATCACCTACACCATCTCCGGCGGCGTCATGCCGATGACCGCCTATCTCGCCTACCGCTTCGGCGTGGCAGAGGGCGAACCCATGCGCAACACGACCGAGTCGCTCGGCAACATCCTGCTGTTCGCCGGCGTGGTCTATCTCGCGGTCGTCACGATCGGCGGCTGGTCCGGGTTCGTGCGCGGCGATGCGGGGACCGCGATCCTTGGCGTGCTGCTGGCGGTTGTCGACGGTGTCATGTTCACCTGGGTCTTGATCTTCTGCCAGCGGCTCGATCGCGTCGGCGTCGGGCCGGGCGCGGTGTTCGGCCTGCGCTTCCCGCTCTATGTGATGTTCGCCGGCGGCTTCGCCGTGCTCGGCTTCGACCACAAAGGCGCCGTCCCGCTCTCCGACATGGCGGTCATGGTCGCGCTGGGCCTGGTGCTGACGGTGCCGCCGCTCTATGCGCTACAACGCGCCATCGCGTCAGTCTCGACGCTCACCATCGGCACGCTCACCGCGCTCGGCCCCTTCGTCATCTTCGCGCTGCAGATGATCGAGGGCCGCGTCGCCTATTCGACGGCGACGCTGGCCGGCCTTGGCGTGTTCTTCGTCGGTGCCATGTTGGCGTCCGCCGGCGCGGTCAACGCGACCGTCAGCGAGCAGCGCCAATAGGCATCATTCATCCATCAGCTCGCCCAGCTCGGCGCCACCGATCAGCGTCTCCACATAACCGAACGTGCCGTCGTCCTGTGCCTCGCGCGCGGCGGCGATGAAGCCGGTCAGGGCGGCCTTGTAGAGCGAGGTCGCCAGGCTTATGCGTTTGACGCCGGCGGCTTCCAAATCCGCCTTGGCGAACGACCGGCCGGGCACGCCAACCATGAAGTTGAGCGGCTTGTCGAGCGCGCCGCACACCGCTTTCACTGCATCCAGATCCGGCAGGCCGGGCGCCATCAGGACATCCGCGCCGGCGTCCTGATAGGCGACAAGGCGCGCGATCGTGTCGTCGAGATCGGGATTGCCGCGCAGGAAGTTCTCCGCGCGCCCGGTCAGCGTGAACGCAAACCCGACGCCGGACGCCGCCTCGGCCGCCGCGGCGATGCGCTCGGCGGCTTCCGACTTGTCATAGAGCCGGTCCGCCTCATTGCCGGCGAAATCCTCGATCGAGCAACCGACCAGGCCGCTATCGGCCGCCAGCCGGATGGTTTCGGCGACATAGTCGGGCGCATGACCGAAACCATTCTCGAAGTCGCCGGAGACCGGCACGTCGACGATGGCGGCAACATCGCGCGCATGGACCAGGACGTCATCGCGGCTGACCTCGCCATCGCCGCGGCCCAGGGTGTTGGCGAACGCGCCACTCGAGGTCGCGACCGCTTGGAAGCCCAGACCGGCGACGATTCTTGCCGAGCCGGCGTCCCAGATGTTGCCCATGACGAAGGCGCCTGGACCTTCGTGCAGGGCGCGAAAGCGTGCGGCCTTGTCGTGCTGCGATTGTGTCATGGCGTGGCTCTCCGGTTGCGGTTCGCCGCATGGTACGCGGCGGCGCCGTCGGGGCGCGAGGGCCAATCTGGCCGGCGGCAGAGGGCCATTGCCAGGCCGGCCCGGCCGCCCTATCAGGTATACCGTTCCGACGGAGATGATCGAAGCGACTATGAGCCGCCTTGACCAAGATGCCCGGCTGAACCGGCGTCTGGCCCACGACCGGCCGGACCGCCGGTTCACCGCCAACGACGACGCGGCGTGGGGCGAGCTGATCGAACCGGCGCCCGGCGAAAAGGCCGCCAAGCGCGACACCGGCATGCGCATCCTGCTGTTTGCCAGCATGGCGATGGGCCTGCGCGCGGTGCAGACGGTGACGGCGTATGAAGAACGCCACCGCGAGCGTATCAACCTCGTTGGCCTTGTGACCGACGACCCGGCGAACGCCGGTGCCAAGATCAGTCTTAAGCGGCGCCTGTGGCAGTATCTCGACGCCGATCAGCGCCTTACCATGGAAACCGCCACGATCGAAACCGCGCTCGAACGGGGCACGTCGGTTTACACCGGAGAGATCAAGGTCGACTGGTTCCGCCAGTGGGCCCGCGAACGGCGACCCGATGTCATTCTGGTCTGCGGTCTCGGCCAGGTACTCGATCGGGTGCTGATCGATCTGCCGCCCTATGGCAGCTACAACTTTCACCCGGCGGACCTCGCCCACCATCACGGTGCGGGCGCTGCGCCGTTTGGCGACATCGCCGAACGCGACGCCAGAACGACCGTGTGGTCCGTACACCAGGTGACCGAGGTGGTCGATGCCGGCCCCGTAATTGGCCAGTCGCCGCCGGTCAACATCCGTGACACGGAAGGCGCCATTCCCGACACGCTCGCGATGTTCGAGAAGATGCTTGAACCGCTTCCCACCATGGTCACGGTCTTGCTCGATACCCTGGTCATGCGGTTCGAGAACGAGCAAAAGGGCGATATCGACGACGTGGACTTCGACGCTTGCTTTCCAGCTGCCGTCAAGACACGCATCCTGGAACCGGTCGCTGACCCAAGGACACCTGCGGCGCCCACGGACCGCGACTAGAGCACGTGTCTCACCACGCCGGTCAGGCGGCGGCCTCGACCATCCGCAGGACCGTGTCCTCGATCCGCCCGTCAAGGCCGCGGCTCATCGATGGCAGGGCACGGTCGGGCCCGAAGTAAGGCGTCGATCCGACCAACAACGCGTAGATCATGATGCCGATCTGGCGGCAGGCCCGTTTGTCCAGATCCGGCCGCATCGCGCCGACGACGCCGGCATAACGTCCGGTGACCCAGCGGTGCCAGGTGTTGCTGAGGCGCCTGAGCTCCCGGTCGCGCTCGGCCAGCGACCAGCGCTCGCGCACCTGGGCGACGAACCGGGGGTCCCGGTTGGCGGCCAATTCGAACGCGACGAGCCGACATAGCCTTGTGCGCGCATCCCGCGCCGGCGCATCGTGGACGTCCTGCCAGGTGCGCTTGTGGGTCTCGATCTGCTCGGCGAACGCGGCCTGCAGAAGATGGGATCGGGTCGGAAAGTAGTACTGCAGGTTGCCCTTGCTGATACCGACGCGCCGGGCGACCGCCTCCAGCGTCAACTCGGTGTAACCCGTCTCCACCACGGCATCGAGCGCGGCCCGCAGGATCTGCGCGGCGCGGCGCGTCCCTTTGCGCGTCGCCGCCGCATCGCCGCGCACGCCCTCGCCCAGGGTCGCCGGCAGGTAGTCGGCGGATGCGTTCATCATGGTTTCCATTGACTTTAGGTCGTTGGCCTATATTTTTAGGCCCCTGGCCCATTCTGTCAATCTCTAAGAAGGGACCGAAACCTTGTCTGTCCGCGACCTTGCGCCCGTTGTCCTTCTGCCCGGCCTTCTCGACGACATCCAGATGTGGCGCCATCAGCTCGACCATCTGGGCGATGTCGCGCGGCCGATTGCCGTCGACCTGCTGGACCAGGAGACTGTCGGCGACGGCGCTGCGCGGGTACTGGACACTATCAGTGGCTCTTTCGCCCTGGTCGGGTTCTCCATGGGTGGATATGTCGCCTTTGAGATTCTCCGCCGCGCGCGCGAGCGCGTCACCAAGCTGGCGCTGATCGGCACATCCGCGCGTGCCGATAACGAGGAGCGCACGGCCGACCGTCACCGTCAGATCGCGCTTGCCCAATCGGGCAAGTATCCGGCCATCGTCGACCAGGCCCTGCCCAATGTCATCCACCCCAGCCGCCATAACGATGAAGCGCTCATGACGGAACTGCGCACCATGGCGCTGCGCGTCGGCGCCGAGGCCTTCGTGCGCCAGCAACGCACCATCATGAGCCGGCCCGACAGCCGCCCCGACCTTGCCGCGATAGATTGTCCGACACTGGTGATTTGCGGACGTCAGGATACGCTGATCCCGCCGGAGCATTCGGAGGAAATGGGCGATGGCATTTCCGGCGCGCGCGTCACCTTGATTGAGGACTGCAATCACTATGCCCCCATGGAGCGCCCCCACGCGGTTACAGCCCTTTTGCAGCAATGGTTGCGCTATGGGTGAACCATGAGGGCGATCGATGCCGATGTGGTCATCATTGGTGCCGGCATCGCCGGTCTGACGGCGGCTTGGCGCCTGCGTGAAGCCGGTCACTCTGTCGCCGTTCTTGAAGCCAACAGCCGCGTCGGCGGCCGCATCTACGGCTTTTCCATCGCCGAGCGGGTGGTGCAACTCGGCGGACGCTGGATCGGGCCCGGGCAGGACGCCATCAAGCGGCTTGCGGACGCGTTCGGCGTCGCGGTCAAGCCGCTGCAAATCTTCGACGATGCGGCCGAGGCGCGCGGCGTCACCCAACCCGAGCTGATCGAGTCGATACGCGAAATCGACAACGCCGCTCAGATGGTGCCGCTGGATCAACCGTGGACCGTGCCGGACGCCGACGTGCTTGACGGCCAAACGCTTGCCACATGGCTGTCGACCACATTCGGTCCGCAGCACGCCGCGACCCTGGGCGACATCCTGACCGGCTTCCTGCCAGAGCCTCAGGATGTCTCTCTGCTCCACGCGCTCTTCTATCTTAAATCAAACGGTGGGTTCGCGAGCATCCTGGGCCTGGACGGGCCGGCCCATGACAGCGAGATCTTCGTCGGCGGCGCGCATGCCCTGACCGATAAACTGGCGGACCGCCTGGGCGATGCGATCTATCTGGAAACATCAGCCATGTCGGTACGTCACGACGACAGTGGCGTCGCCGTGGTCGGCGACGATCTGACCGTTGACGCAAGCCACGCCATTGTCACGCTGCCGCCGGTGCTCGCCGGTCGCCTGCGCTGGGATCCACCGTTGTCGCCGGCCCGCGACTATCTGACTCAACGCATGCCGATCCGCGGCAAGATCACCGCCGCGGCGATGTACGACCAGCCGTTCTGGCGCGATGCCGGCATCACGAGCTATGCGTCCGACGCCATGATCGCCTGGGACGAAGGCGGCGATGAGCTTCCCGCCGCCTTCACCATGCTGGTTTCGATCCGCCGCTCGCGCCAGATCTGGACACTGCCGGACGGCGACCGCCAGGGTGCCCTGCTCGACGACCTTGCCGCCGGCCTTGGCCCCGCCGCGCGCGACGCCCATGCCGTGCACATGGTCAACTGGGCCGCCGAACCCTGGAGCCGGGGTTGCAACTCATTCATGACCACCGGCGTTTGGACGAACTGGGGACACGCCTTGCGTCAACCGGTCGGACGGATCCGTTGGGCCGGCGCCGAGATCAGCGAGCAGTTTGCCGGTCAAATGGAAGGCGCGGTCCGAACCGCCGAGGCCGCGGCAAAGGCCGTGCACGACGCACTGGCATAAGACAAAAGGGAGAGAACCGTGATGGACACCCGACTTGGCGCCTTGATCACCCAGGCTGAGTGCGACGCCGTGATGGCGCCGATCGGCGACGCCATGACGCCGCCGCCGCCGGCCTTCACCGACGACGACTGGCTGGCGCTTGAAGCCGAACGCATCTTCCGGCGCAACTGGACAGCGGTGATGTTCGACTGCGCCCTACCCGACCCCGGCGACGCCCACACCTTTGATCTCTTCGGTATGCCGCTCCTTGCCCTGCGCGGCGATGACGGCATCTTGCGCGTCTTCCACAACATCTGCCCCTATGACGGCTGCCCCGCCGTGCGCGGCGATCGCAAGGGTCTGGCGGAGATCGAGGTGCTCTATCACGGCTGGCGCTACGACCTGCGCGGTCAGTTGGTCGACGCGCCTTATTGGTCCGGCAAGCCGCAGACTGGACCCGGCGAACTCAACGGCCATGACGGCAATCTGGTCGAGATTCGCACGGCCGTGCGCATTGGCACCGTCTTCATCGATATCGACGGCGCCGCCCCCGATATTGACGACTGGCTTGCGCCATGGATACGCGCGGTCGGCGGCGACTACGCGGTCGAACGCCTGGTGCCCGCCCGTGACGGCGACGGCAAACCGCTGATCGAAGCCCGAACGGTCAAGGCCAACTGGAAGACCTATCAGGAAAACGCCTCGATCAATCTGCTGCATGAGGGTTTCACGCACGATCTCTATCGCAAGTCGCAGGAGGTGCCGCGCGTCGATGCCGATGGCAATCCGGGCTTCAAACTCTTCATGGACGATGCGCTCGTCGCTTTCGGGCATAGCCGGCAGAAAAGCGGCAAGACCTATGATCCCATTCGTCTGCCGACTGCCGGTCACGACATTCAACGACAGCCCGACTGGGGCTACTTCACGACGCTATACCCAAACGTCAACGTGCCGTTGCTGGATGCTTTCATGAAGGTGAACATCGCCGTGCCCGTGGCACCGAACGAGACGTATCTGCAGCACCTGCGCTTCTACAGTCCCGAGGCACTTGCCGACGACTGCTTCCAAGCCGAGGAAACCTCGGTTCAGACACTCTTTGACGTCGTGCACTATGAAGACAAGCTCGCCATAGAGGCGGTCCAAAGCGCGCGCCACTCACCAGTCTGGGGTCAGCACTTCTACGCACCGTTCTGGGACGACCTGCACCACTATTTCAACAAGCTCGTCATGACCGACATGATGCGTCCCTGATACGCCGCTGGTCCAGATAAGGCCGCCAAATCATCCAAGTGTCCCGCCCGACCGTACCATGCAGGTGTGCAAGGTCGGGCCGATATGTCGTGACAAAACGTTGCGCAGAAACCCTAACTCTATGATGGATATTCTGAGACGCGGATCACCGCATGGCCGAAACCAACGCGTAAAAATCGTCTTTCGATAGGATTGCGGGAATGGGGAACTCGAGACGCCTGCAACGCCACGTGCGGGCCATGCGATACAACACGGTGGTGTCGCGGTAGCTCAACGAAAGTGATACATGAACCGCGCATTCCGCTTAAGCTGAAACGCCGCTGTGAACCATAACGTCAAATGTAGAGTATCAGTGTTGTAATCTTGGTGATTTGTAAGCCAGATTGGGAAACTGTACGCAACGACGGAGCAACTTTGGCGCGCCGCCATACGTTGTCGCCGTCGTCGAAAGAGACGTGAAGAGCACCGCCCTTTGACGAGCCGGAAGTCGCGTGACGGGCACGAAGGCGGAGGAGGACATCGGACCTTGACGGTCGGCAAGCGAGCAAGCGGAGCCTGATCCGCCGGCCGCCGCGATCGGCCGGACCACTGTCCGACATGAGCATGACGGTGATTGACGCCTTGAAGACCGCGAAGCAGCGATGACATCACGATGACCAGGGAACGCACACCGCTGAAACAAGCCGTCCGCGCCATGCGCCGGACATTTTTGGCCGTCGGTTTCTTCAGCATGTTCATCAACATCCTGATGCTGACGGCGCCGCTTTACATGCTTCAGGTGTTCGACCGCGTCCTGACCAGCGGCAGCGAATCGACTTTGGTGTCGCTTACCGTGCTGGCCGTCGGCCTGGTTATGGTTATGGGTTTCCTGGAGGTCATGCGCAGCCGCATCCTGGTGCGCATCGGGGCGCGGCTTGACGAGCAGCTTGGCGATTTCGTGTTCACCGCAACGTTCGCGCGCAGCTTGTCGGCGGCGCGGCTGGACCGCGGCGAAGCACTGCGTGACTTGGTTTCGCTGCGCCAGTTCATGGCCACGACCGGGCCGGTCGCCTTGTTCGATGCGCCGTGGACGCCGATCTATTTGCTTGTCATCTTCCTGTTCCACCCGCTGCTGGGATTCGTCGCGCTATCGAGCGCGCTGCTTCTGTTCGCGCTGGCGCTGATCAACGAAGTCCGCACCAGGCCGCCGATTGAAGAGGCCGGCAGGCATGCGGCCGAAGCCGAGATGTTCGCACAGTCCAGCCTGCGCAACGCCGAAGCCATACAGGCCATGGGCATGATGCCGGCGTTGCGCAGCATGTGGCGCGGCCGCCACCAGTCCTCGCTTCACCTGCAGAGCGTTGCCAGCGACCGCGGCGGCACAATCAGCGCGATGTCGAAGTCGATCCGCCTGATCGCGCAGCTCGCCATTCTGGGAACCGGCGCTTACCTCGCCATCATGCAGATCATCACGCCCGGCGTCATGATTGCCGCGTCCATCATCATGGCACGCGCCCTGCAACCGGTGGAGCAGGCCATCGTTAGCTGGCGCGCCTTCGTCTCGGCGCGTCAGTCCTATCGCCGCCTGAAACAGCTCCTGACCAACGTCGGCGATCAGCCCGATCGCATGCGCCTGCCCAAACCGAGTGGCGCCGTGGCGTTGGATCGCGTCGTGGCGGTCCCGCCGGGCGCCAGCGCACCGTCCCTGAATCGAATCAGTTTCGAACTGCAGCCGGGCACCGCGGTCGGCGTCATCGGACCGACCGGCGCCGGCAAATCCAGCCTGGCGCGCATCCTGGTCGGTGTCTGGCAGCCCTATGACGGAACGGTGCGGCTGGACGGCGCCGAACTCTCGAACTATCTGCCCGACGAACTGGGCAGTTGCATCGGCTACCTGCCGCAGGATGTCGAGCTTTTCGACGGCACCATCGGCCATAACATCGCACGCTTCTGCGAAGACGCGACGCCGGAGGAGATCGTCGCGGCGGCGAAGCTCGCCAACGTCCACGATATGATCCTGCACCTGCCCCAGGGCTACGATACGCCGATCGGCGAAGGCGGGCGGCGCTTGTCAGGCGGCCAACGGCAACGCATCGCGCTGGCCCGCGCGCTATTCCGCGAGCCCTCGCTGATCGTGCTCGACGAGCCCAATGCCAGCCTGGATGCCGATGGCGACAAAGCGTTGAGCGAAGCTATCGTGACCATGAAGGAACGCGGCAAGACCGTCGTCGTCATGGCGCACAGGCCAAGTGCGATTGCCGCCGTCGATCAACTCATCATGATGCGCGACGGGCGGATCGAGACCTTCGGCGAGAAGCAGGACGTCCTGCGCAAGGTCATGGTCCGGCGAACCGAAGAGGTGCAGTTGGAGGACGCGTCATGAGTATGACGCTGCTCGGATCAGACGGCCGCGAGGTCGTGCCGATAAGGCGCTCGTCGGCGCGCCGTTTCATCGTGCTGGGCTTGATCGTCGTCGTCATCTTGTTCGGCGGCATCGGGACCTGGGCGGCGACCGCCCAACTGTCCAGCGCCGCAATTGCGCCCGGGGTGGTGGCGGTCGACACCAACTGGCGTACCATCCAGCACCTGGAGGGCGGCATTGTCGCCGCGATCTTCGTGCGCGACGGTGATTACGTCGAAGAAGGCGATCTGCTGCTACGCCTCGACGCGACAAGGGCCGAAGCCTCGATCACGATTATCGAAGGCCAACTCGATCTGGCGCTCGCCACCGAGGCGCGGCTGATTGCCGAACGCGACGGCGCCGATGCGATCGTCTTTCCCACGGGGCTGTTCGAACGGCACGGTGAACCGGAAGTCGCCATGATCATGTCCGGCCAGGAGCTCTTGTTCGTTGCCAGACGCGACAGTCTGGCTGGACAAGTCAGCATCTTGAACCAGCGCATCGACCAGTTGCGCAACCAGATTAAAGGGCTGGAGGTACAGCAATCGGCAAGCTACGCCCAGATCACGCTGATCGAGCAGGAGCTTGACGGCCTGCGCGAACTTTATGACGAGGGCTATGTCACGCGCAGCCGCATTCTGGCGCTGGAACGCGAGTCCGAACGTTTGCGCGGCGAGCGCGGCGAGGATCTGGCGGCGATCGCCGAGTCCGAGGCCGCCATCGGCGAGGCGTCGCTGCAGATACTTCAGCTTGAGAAGGGTCTGCGCGAGGAAGTCGTCGCCGAATTGCGTGACGTGCAGTCTGAGATCTTCGATCTGGAGCAACGCCAGATCGGTGCCGCCGACATCCTGAACCGCATCGAGGTTCGCGCCCCGTCCAGCGGTACGGTTCTGGGCTTGAACGCTCACACGGTGGGTGGCGTCATCTCGCCGGGCGACGACATCATGAACATCGTGCCCGAGGGTGACCCGCTGATCATCGAGGCCCGCGTCCAGCCCAACGACATCGAGAACGTCATCACCGGTCAAACAGCCGAAGTCAGGTTCTCCGGCTTGAGCCAGCGCGACACCCCGACGCTGAACGGCCAGGTGCTGACCATCTCCGCCGACCGCCTGACCGACCAGCAGCGCGGCGAGGACTATTACGAGGCCCGTGTCATCATTCCGCAAGACGAGATCGAGCGACTGAACGACGTCGAGCTTGTCCCGGGCATGCCAGCGGAAGTCATGATCCTTACCGGCGAACGCACGGCGCTGAACTACCTCCTCGAACCGATCCAGGCCGGACTGAACCGATCGTTCCGGGAATAGGCCGGGTCCCCTGCTCCGGGATACCCGCCTGGACCAGAGCCGCCGTCAGCAGGCCCCAGTCTTCCGGATAGCCATATGGCTGCGCTCCCTTGATGCCGCCTGCCGTTTTGGGCCCACCTACACCACGACGTCGACAAACTCGTCTTGGCCGACATGAAACGCGCGTGAGATCCCGACGGTTGACACCGAGCGATAAACGAACATTGTTCAATTCTATCGCTCCTGGCCGAAAGGAGAACCGTGGGACGCCGCAGCGATCACACGCGTGAGGAACTGACGGAACTTGCGCTTACCGCCGGACACGACATCGTCGCGACAAAGGGGCTCGCTGCCCTCACCGCGCGCGCCGTTGCCGAACGCATCGGCTATTCGCCAGGCACGATCTACAGCCTGTTCGAGAACTTCGATGAGCTCGTGCTGCACGTCAACGCCCGCACGCTGGACCGGCTCTATGAGCAAATGGCGAAGGTCGAGCTGGGCGATGACATCACCGCCAACCTCGAGGCCTTGCTGGTCTGCTACTTCAAGTTTGCCGAAGACCACCAACGCGATTGGGCCGCCGTCCTCGACTATACCGTTCCCGGACGGGTAAGCCTGCCGCCCTGGTACACCCCGCACGTCGATCAAACGATCGCCATTCTTGAGCGCGCTGTCGCGCCTGAGATCACCGCCAACCGCCGCCGCTCATTCGCGTTGATCGCCTGGGCCAGTGTTCACGGCCTGATGGTTCTCGCCAATGCCGGCAACCTCGCGGCTTTTGGCGAGCCAAAACCCGCTGATCTGGCGCATGACATGGTGCGCTACCTGGCCACCGGCGCCGCGGCTGACGAGGCCACGTCGGCCCGTTAGGAGCGTCAATTCAGCGCCCCGTCGTTCAAGGCGGCGACGCGATCATTGATGACACCGGACAAGTCGCCGACCGTCGCCATCTCGGCTAGATCACCATCGGACAACCGCAACCCGAACTGCTCCTCCAGATCCAGCGCCAGCTCGACATACGCAAACGAGTCGGCGACCGCATCGATAATCGGCGTTGCCGGATCGAAGCTGGCGATCGGATTGATCAGATGACTATCGACAACACGGTCGATCTCATTGCGCTCAATCATGATGACACCCTCTTCACGTTAAGGCCGATTGTGCGCGCCAACCGCTCTGTCGCGTCGCTGACCGTTTCGGAGAACACCGTGCGGTCGGCATCGCGGTAGCGCGCCAGCGTGGCTTCGACCGTCGCTTCGCCGTAGTCGGCCCACATACCTTTGAGCGCTTCGCGCACCCATGCGAGATGCCAGCGTTCGTCATCCATGATAGTCCGCAACGTCGCCGCCACCTGGGGCGTCAGTTCAGGCGCCTTCAGATGACGCGCGTACTGACCGATCACGCGCTGCTCGAAGACCAGCGTCGCGGCCAGCACCTCCATCAGACTGCCCGGCGCGCCGATCACCGACGCATACTGGTCCTGATAGGCGCGATCCAGCTTCAGCGGCTCCTTGCCGAGACGTTTCAGGCAGTCGGTCCAAAGCCAGGCGTGCTGTGCTTCATCGGCGAAGTGTTTCGTCAGTTCGCCCTGCAACGGGTGATCGCCGACCGTCTTGATCACGCGGCCGAAGAACAATGACCCCGTAATCTCCGAGAGGCGGTAGTAGCTGAGTGTCCATAGGCTGTCGTTGTCGATCATCATGAAAATCCCCATCGGGTGGCGACAAGATGGCGGCAGACACGCGCCGTCAAAACGGCGCGCGATAGGCTGGTGTGACACCGAATGCCGGGCATGGCAGCGCCGGTCTCGACGGCATGGTTGACGTAAAGCTGCCGCGCGAAAGGCGCAATCACGCGGTTGGCCTGGCGCACCAGATCCGTGCTGAAGCGGTCGACCGCCTCGGATAGAGCGGTAAAGGCTTGCCAGTCGCACCATGGCGGCAACGCCATTGTTCTCGCGCGATAGCGTGGTGTATCGGAAAAGGCCTCGTGGGCGCCGGCAATGATGTCGCCCAACGACGCAGGCTCCCGCGCATCCGGCACGACGTTGAAAACCTGCTCCAGCGGAGCTGACATCACGATTTCGCGTATCGGCTGATCGAGTTCTTCGGCCGTCGCCAGATAGAGCGGCGTTTCGGACTTGCCCGGAACGACGGGAAGCAGACCGTGAAACAGGAGCCTCAGCGCGTTATGCACCGCATTGACTTGCACGACCCGGCCGGCGTCGTTGTCGGCGACGACGGTCGGCAGACGCAGGATACGCCACGGCAGGTCGCCGGCTGACCGTCCGACAATCTCCTCGGCCATCCACTTGGAACGTTCATAATGGTTGGCGAACGCCTCGGGCATGGGCAGCAATGCTTCGGCGATCGGCGCCTCCTTCAGGCCGGCCACATAGAGCGTGCTGAGCAGGTTGATGGATTGGAGCCGCGGACAGGCGCGTGCCAGATCGACCACGTGTTGTGTGCCCGCCACGTTGATCGCGACGGCTTCGTCATACGCGACACCGAACTGGGTGACGGCCGCGCCATGAACGATATCAGTGACGGCATGCTGGTCGACATCGGCAAACGGGGCGTTATTTGTAAGGTCGCCATGAAGCGTCGTGACGGTGGCGCCTTCTCGTGTGAGGTCGGCACAAAGCCGCGCCGTCCGCGCCTTCGCGTCCTCGCGCGACGGCGCACGAACCCACAGCACAAGGTGCGCATCAGGATCGCGTGCCAACGCCCGCGCCACGCGTGCGCCCATATAGCCCGCCGCACCGGTGATCAGGATGGTTCGCGTTGTCATCTAGGCCTCCAGAACCTGTTGGGGACCGGGAACGGCGGGCCACGCCGCGGCATCGGTGCCGTGGCGTTCGTTCATGGCGGCCAGCCAGCGATCCAGACCGAACGCGACACAGCCGGTCGATGCGGTGTTGCCCGCGACACGTATATCGAAAGCGTTGGCGAAGTGGTGACGATGGTTGTTGAGCGACGCGATCGCCAGATCGTCGCCGACCGTCAGCTCCGTCTTCGCGCCCGCAAGCGTCTGGTAGAAGGCTTTCGTATCGCCGGGACCAAAGAACGGATCCGAAGCCGCCATCAATGAGACATTCAGGCCCAGAAGCCGCGCGATCGTCGCCAGGTGCCCACGCCATGCGTTCAAGAACGATCTGACATCACCATCCGTCCCGATGCACACGACTTCCCGCATCGTGAACGCCCACTGGCGCCGGTGGACGGCGTAATGGCGTTCATGGCGCCAGCACGTGTTGGAGGTCGTAATCAGCAACCGCCCGTCACGATCCGTGCCGGCAATAGCGTCATACAGCGGCAGACAGGCAGCCGGAGCCAAAGCATGTGGCTGGTGCGCACAGTCGACCGCAGCCTCACGGCTTTGCGTCATGGGCACGGGAACCGTGACATGCTGAGGAAACGAGTCGCAGTATCCGGCGCGCTGCAGCGTGGACATTGCAATCAAAGGCGCGAACCGCCAGACCTCTGCGCCATCGGCACGGGCCAATGCGACAATCATCGCATCGAGGTCATCAACGAAGTCGAGTTCGACGCCGTGCAAGGGCCTTGCGCTAAGCCCTGCCAGGTCCGAATGATCAAGACAGAGATGGTTCATAAGACGTCTCCGCAAACAGATGGCGCGTCATGGCGTTAATGCTCGCAAACGCATTGGGTTCGAAACGCGCGAGGTCTACCGGCCGGCCGGTACGCTCCTCGATCACCAGCAACAGCTCGACAAAGTCGGTGGAGTCCAGGAGGCCATCAGCGAACAGCGCGGTCTCATCGTCGAACGACGACACCGGTTCGCCACTTGTCTCGGCCACCCAGTCGCGCAGCCAGCTACGAATGTCAGCGTGCGCGGTCATGACACCGCCGGACCGACAGGATCCAGACGCGACAGCAGGCGCCGGCAGCCGCGCAAGGTCCAGTCGCGACGCTGTTGTGACGCCTCGCTGGCTATGGCGCGGCGACGCAGCGCGAAGACGTCGCCAAGGCCGGCATCGGCATAGACTTCGGGATTGAACAAGAGTCGCCACGACTGATCGGCAAACCGCTCCAGCTTGTGAGCGACGGCATGGCGCTCATCCGCTGTCCAGTCTGACGCGCGCGCGGCTACAATGTCGTTCAAGAAGCTCCTGCCAAATGCCAAATGGCGGGCTTCATCAACGTGATGGCGGCGGTGGATCTCCCGCACGACGGGCGCCAGCGTTTGATCGCGCGCCATCGTGCGGTTGAACGCATCGACGATCTCCTCGAAGACGGCGATGCGGGCAAAGAACAACAGGTCGCCGTCCGGCCCGTGGTCATCGGACATGGCGAGCGAACGTTCGGCGTAAACCTTGCCGGCATAACGGCGGCAGAACGTCGCGAACATCGCGCTATGACGCACCTCCTCTTCCAGAAAGTGCTGGAGATAGCCGCGATGGGCGGCAAATCGCGGTTCGTTCAGGCGCGCGGCGATGCCTTTGATCACGTGAGTTTCGCCGTGGATGTTGAGGCTGAAAAAGTTCGCCGCCTCGAACAGGGTAAGCCGTCGCCGCGCCGCATCATCCATCCCGGCATAATCCTCGGTGCCGGCAAGCGACACCAGGTCGGGCGCGAAGCATAGATCGTCATCATCCAGGTGTTCCGGCCAACGGATCGGCGCTTCGCCGGCCGACTCTTCGGACAGTGTCACCAGGCGGTCGTAGCCCTTGGTTTTGGCGTGGTTCATCATGACGTCACCTCCAGAAGCACCGCCTGCCAGTTCATGCCGAAACCGGCCATGACCATAAGCACGCGCTCGCCTTGCTTGAGCTGACCACTCGCCGCCAGGCTGTGCAGGTTGATGATGTTGTCCGCGGCTATGACGTGGCCGACATCGCCCAGCGTGGCGCAGGCAACGCGTTCTTCGGGCAGCTGCAGCAGTCGCGCCATGACCAGCCATGCCGCGCGGTTCATGTTCTGCGGCACCAGCCAATCGACATCCGCAATGCCGAGTCCGGCACGGGCGACGGTCTCGCCGATCAGGCGCTGGGTGTGGGAAAAGTACGCGCCGACCGTCTCGTCGTCCGACGCTGCGGCCAATGTACCGTTGGTCAACTGATGGCAGGCGAGCACGCGGAAGGGACCTTCGCACTTGCTGATCCGAAATGCCGCCGACCCGTCGGAGATGACGTTGTAGCTTTGCTCATAAGTCGCACCTTCGGGAAATCGATCGGCGCTGACACAGATGACCTGACCCAGATCGGGTTCGGCGGCCAGCAGGCCGCGCGCGACCCGGATTGCGCCCAACGTTGCCGTGCACGCCTGTTGGTTCAGTCCGATGACCGCCGTATCGGCGAGGCCAAGTTGAACCTGGAGACGGCTTGCCGGGAAGTCCATGAGGTGACGGACATCGCCGGTTTCCTCGCACGTCACGGGATCACCCAGATTGCCGTTCGGCGTTAACGCCGTTGCGAAGATCAGGATCGGCGCGGCGCATAGCGGCGCTTGAAAGCGATCCAGACTCCGCGCGGCAAGATCGACCACCGTGGTCTGTGGTCGGCACAGATGGTGTGTCCGGAAACCCGCGTTTAGGAGGGCGTCGGGATCGGAGACCAGCCGGCCCGCCTTGGCGCTCTCATGCACCGTGACCGCATCGTCACCCAGCGCATAGGCAAGATCGCTTAGGAAGATGTCTTGCATGACTGTTCTATCCCCTCAACGGAAGGAAATGACCGGTGCGACGCATATAGGCCTCATACGTGGCGCCAAGCGTCGAACCCAGAAGCCGCCGCTCCTCACGGCGCGCCGTCAGGAAGAGCGCGGCAAACCCCCACAGCAGGCAGACCAATGTGACCGTTGACGGCGCGGCGAAGACGGCCGCCAGAAGCGCGGCCAGAAAGGCCGTGTAAAAGGGATGGCGCACCAGGCGATAGGGGCCGTCGGTAACGATCTCCTCGGGCGCGTCATCGCTCTGGTGCCACAGCGCAATACGGCGGCGATGGATGCCGAGCGTGTAGGTCGTCAGCGCCAGCGCGAATGACGCCGCCAGTGTCGCCAGTATCGTGAAAGCCAAGGCAACCGGTTGCGGCAACTGCCAGATCGGCGCGAGCCCCAGATAGGTGACCGGCAGCGCGGCACCGGCGACAAAGAACGGTGCCGCCGTCAGCCACCAGCGCAGGTTCAGCCCACCACGCCGCTGGAAGAAGATCACCGGCAGGGCGCCGATCAAGGCAAACAGACCGCCAATCAGAACAAACAGAACGGCATCCATGGAGAACCTCCCGCCCCTTTTGGAACATGTCCGAAAGGCGCATTAATTGAACACCGTTCAGTTATATGGGATCAATTAAACGTCGTTCAATTAATTTCTTGAGATGCCGCCGTTTTGGGCCAAATAGCCCAAAAACTGCAGGATTCAGCGGTTTTTCTGTCGTCGGGAATCGACATGGCGCGCGCCAGCGCCTATGCAGGTGGTGGGAGGCAGGTGACATGATCTCAGCGCTTTGGACGAGCTTTGCGACCATCATGGGCGTATGGTTGATCACGATGATCAGCCTGGTCGCGAACCTTCTGGCCACCGTCTACGCGACGGCGACCCGGTCGCGGCAGCTTGGCATGCGCCACGCCACCGACCGGTAAACGCATCGCGGCCATACCCACCATCGCCTCGTCACGGTTAGATCCACCAAAGCACCGCCATGCAGTACAGAGCAGAGATTGACGGCCTTCGTGCTCTCGCGGTTATCCCGGTCATCCTGTTCCATGCCGGCTTCGATCTCTTCGGCGGCGGCTATGTCGGTGTCGACGTCTTCTTTGTCATCAGCGGCTACCTGATCACCACCATCATCCACACGGAGATCCAAGCCGGTTCGTTTTCAATCCTCGGCTTCTATGACCGGCGGATCAGACGAATATTGCCGGCGCTCATGCTGGTGTGCCTGGTCTCGATCCCGTTTGCCTGGATGTGGATGCTGCCGAACGAGTTCCGGAACTTCGCCCAAAGTCTGGTCGCGATCAGCGTCTTTGCATCGAACATCCTGTTCTGGCTGGAAAGCGACTATTTCGCCGCGGCCGCCGAGCTGAAACCCATGCTGCACACATGGTCGCTGGCGGTTGAAGAGCAGTTCTATGTCTTCTTCCCGCTCTTCCTGTTGTTGTTCCGGCGCCTGACGGTCAAGTCGCTGCTCGCCGTCATCATCCTGTGCGCCATTGTCAGCCTGGCACTGGCCGAGTGGGCCTCGACAACGCACCCCATCGCCAACTTCTACCTGTTGCCGACACGCGCCTGGGAACTGGCGGTGGGCGCCATGCTGGCGCTGACAGCGCCGACCTGGCTGCGGACCGACGGCGTCGTCGCACAAACCGGATCGGCCCTTGGCTTCGGCATGATCCTTTATGCCGTCTTTGCCTTCGATGAGAGCACGCCCTTCCCCAGCCTTTGGGCGCTGATCCCGGTCATCGGCACGGCCCTGGTTGTCGCGTTCACACGACCGCGCACGCTGGTCGGCAGGATGTTGTGCTGGAGCCCGGTGGTCGGTATCGGGCTGATCAGCTACAGCGCCTATCTCTGGCACCAGCCCTTGTTCGCGTTCGCGCGTATCCGCTTGCTGGATCATGTCACGCCGGATGTCTATCTGGGCCTAAGCGTCGCCGCCCTGGTCCTGGCTTATCTGTCGTGGCGATTTGTCGAACGCCCGTTCCGACAAAGGACGGTCTTTTCACGCAGGCAGATCTTCGTCGGCGCGGCTTGCGTCTCGGTTCTGGTGGCCGGCTTCGGCATGTTTGGCCATCTCACCCGCGGCCTGCCACAACGCTTGCCGCCCGACGCCATTCAGATGGCCGCATTGAGCGGACGGCCGGATGCCAGGACCCGAGACTGCCATGCCAACATTGCCGACCAATCTGTCCTTGATGAATCCTGTCTCCACGCCGGTGAACGGTCCGACAATTTGATCATCTGGGGCGACAGCCATGCGGTCGAACTGGCGGGCGCACTGACCGATACCCTTGCCGCGCATGATACGTCGGTCCGTCAGTTCTCTAGCAGCGCCTGTGTTCCCGCTCTCGGCGTGTATCGTGCCCGAGCCGGACTCGAATGCGTCCGCTTTACAGAGCACGTCATGGACTACCTGTTGGAACAGCCGCCCACCACGATTGTCGTTGTGGCGAGATGGCCGGTGCACCTTGAACTCGAGCCATTTGACAACATGGAAGGCGGTGTCCTTCCCGATCACCTCAATGATGTATCCATCCCGCTTGGCAGTGAGCGCAGCGCGGCTTTCGATCCCGACCGTATCGACAAGGTCGGAACGCTCTATCGCGAAACGGTCGAGAGCCTTCTGGCCAACGGTCATCGCGTCGTGCTGGTCTATCCGGTGCCTGAAGTCGGATGGAGTGTCCCGATCCATCTGGCGCGCGAAATCCAGTTCGGCATCGAGCGCGAGGGGCCGCTTTCCACCAGCCACGATGTCTTTCGCGAGCGCACGGCACAATCCTACCAACAGCTCGACTTGCTGGGTGAGAACGCAAACCTGATCCGCGTCAAACCCGAGACCGCTTTCTGCGACACCTATGTCGCCGGACGGTGCGTCGCCCAGTTGGATGGTGATCCGCTCTACTTCGACGGTCACCACGTCAATACTAAGGGCGCGACGATGATCGCCGATCAGATTATTGACGCCATGACACAGAAGGGTTGGCTGGCAGGGCCCTGAAGCCGAATGGCGGCTCGCGTTTACTGCTCGGGAATGCCCGCCCGCACCAGGGATGCCGTCAGCGTCTCCCAGTCTTCCGCATTGCTGTAGGGCTGCGCACTATCGATGCTGCTAATGCTGAGGTCCGGCGACAGGGCAAGCGCCTCAGCAGCGGCGGCTTGCGCATC
Source organism: Pseudomonadota bacterium (assembly GCA_039028155.1). Lineage (NCBI taxonomy): Bacteria > Pseudomonadati > Pseudomonadota > Pseudomonadota bacterium. The sequence goes on along the minus strand of JBCCIS010000026.1, from coordinate 43,431 downwards.
GTTGGGCCGCCCTGCCTGGTCGTAGACGAAGGCCAGATTGACCAGCGTCCAGGCGCGACGGTTGTCGTTCTCGGCCCGGCTCACCGCATCGAGCGCCCAGTCGACGGCCTGGTCCACCTCACCCTTGAACGTGTAGTCGCGCGACAAATAGAGCGAGTACCAGCTTGGATAAACCGGATTGATAAGCATTGCCCGGTCGATCAGCTCGATCGACTTGTCGTATTGCCGGTTGAACGACGCGAGGAACCCGGCAAGCGCCAGGACGAACGAGTTGTTGGGGTCAAGCTCGGTCGCGCTTGACGTCTTCGCCATGGCCTCGTCGTAGCGGCCCGCGACCTGATCGATAAAGGCGTTCAGAATGTCGAGCTCGGCCTGTTCGGCGTCGGAGGTCTGCTCGTCTAATGCCGCGGCCTTTTCAAGAAGCGTCGCCGCTTTCTCCAGCGACGCCGTGGGGTCGTCGCTATGGCCCCATTGGGCATCGCGGATATAGGTGCGCGCCTCCAGCAAATAGGCTTCGCGGTAATTGGGATCGAGCGCCAGAACTTCCTTGATCAATCGCCGCGCTTCCATCGACCCCTGGCGACTGTACTCGCGGAACTCGGCCTCGGCCCGCATCAGCGCCAGATAGGCATCGACATTGTCGGTGCTGGCGCCGCGAACGGCCGCCTGATAGCCCTCTGTCAACTGCACCTGGAGCGAAACGAGCACCCTGAGCGCGATCTCGTCCTGGAGACTGAAGAGATCGCCGACATGGCGATCGTAGCGGCCGGTCCATAGGTTCTCGCCACGCAAGGTATCGGCGAGCTCGACAAGTATGCGCGCGTTGTCGCCGGATAGCTGCACCGTGCCGTCAACGACATAGGCGACGTTCAGGTCCTGACCGACCTGACGGACATCGACCGGCTGATCCTTGTAGCTGTTGATGGAGTTGCGCGAGATCACGAAGATCTCGGGCACATCAGCCAGCGCGCTGATGATGGATGCCGTCATGCCGTCGGCAATCATGTTGCCCTCGTCGCTCATCGAGAGGTTCTCGAACGGCAAAACGGCGATCGAGGGCCGGTTCGGAAAACGTTCGGACGAGGTCTCCGGTATGACTGTTGTCTGATTTTGGCTCAGGACAAACCAGGCGCCGCCGGCACCGATCAGCACCAGCACCAGCGCCGCGGCGGCAGTCAACATCGTTGTCCGTTTGATCTGCCGTTTGGACCTGACCTTCGGTGGCGCTTCCACGAACGCCGCGGCCTTTTCGTCCAGCACGACGTCATAGACCGCATCGGGCTCGGGATGGATCTTGACCCGGCGCTCGACAATCTGGTCGAAGTTGAGATCGGCGGCGGGGGTGATGTCGTCATGCACCAGGCCGGAGATGCAGACACCGCCCAGGAAGGCGAGCTCGGAAAGGCCGCCGGCTACGCTCTCCGGACCGCCGGATCCTCCAGCATCGGCCTCGGGATCGGTGACGGCCTCGATGCCGATCCGGTAGTGGATCTGCCGATCCTCGCGCCGCTTCTTGTTGCGTTCGCGCATCGCGATCTGCATGTCGATCGCGAAGGCGACCGCCTGCATGCAGGTCTCGAAGGCGATCACCAGGCGATCGTCGACCGCCTTTGTTATCGAGCCGCCGTGACGGGCAAGCCGAATGTCGACAATTTCGGCGCGGATACGCTTCAAAGACGCCGCCGCGCGCGTCTCATCCATCCGCATGAGGCGCGAATATCCGACGATCGCCGTCGACAAAATGGCCGAATATTGGTTCATAGAGGCTCCGTGCAGCGGGAGATTATCGGAGCGGCCGAGAATAATCCACGCAGGCCGGAAGCCTTGGCCGGATCGGATTCATCTGAGTAAACCTCCGCAGGATTGTCCCGATCACGCCACGACCGACTTGTACCCGACACCGACACCTGGAAAACTGGCTCATGCCGCTACAAACCAGGATTGGCGTGTGACCGACGTCCCCTCGCAACAGGAAGATAGACAATCCCTCCTGCCCTGGCCCGACAACTATCGGGACCTGGAGCCTGTCCTGCGTCACGAATGGGGTGTCGAGGGTGAAATCTACCTAAACCGCCAGCTCAGCGGCAAATCTGGCGCCCTGGTGTTCGCGGCTGATCTGACCGGCAAGGACTTTGCCGGACAGGCTATTTTGAAACTTGATCGAACCTCCGGCACGGACTGGTCGCAGGATCGGGAGTTCGAGCGCCACCGCCGCGCCTTCGAGGTCAATCCGGACTACGCGGCCGCGCACCTGCCGCGCATCGTTCACGCGGTTCAAAGCGGCGACGAGGTGGCCATTCTCTCCACGATTGCCGGGCGTGGGCTGGAATACGCCCTGCCATGGGCCGAATGCGCCTGGATGCCGCAACTGAACGTCGCGGGGCGCCTGGCCGACGACCTCTTGGAGTGCTGGAACGAGAAGTCTTTTCTCGACCCGGCCATGCTGAAGCCGCGGGATCTCTTGCAATCGTGGCTCGGCTACCGGCTCGACCCCAGCGATGGCGGGCGGATTCATGACTTTATCAGTTCAACCTGCGGCTTGGACCCGCTGACGCCCGCACTGTCGTTCGAGGGCGAATGGCGCCCCAATCCCCTGGCGTTCGCGGAGGAAGTCGTCGACATCGGTCCGTCGACACTGTTGCGCGCGATCCGCGGCAACGTCCACGGCGACCTCCACGGTTTCAATGTGCTGGTGCATCGCCAGGCCGAAGTGAAGCCGGAATACTATCTCATCGATCTCGATCTCTATCGCGACGACGGTTTCCTTTTCTTCGACCACGCCTATTTCGAGCTCACCTACCTGCTCGGCGAACGCCAATCGATTGAGCCCAGCCGATGGAAGTCGATCCTCAACGCGCTCAGTCCCCGCGCCCATATGCAGGAAGATGATGTCGTCACCGGTGACGACGTCGGCATGCTGCAGCTCGTCGCCGACATGCGCGACAAGGTGAAGACATGGGTCGACCGGCACGAACCCAACCGCCTGTCCTACATGGAAAGCCAGTGCCTGATGGGCAGGATCGCCGCGGGCCTGGCCCTGACGCATCAAACGCGCTCAAACGCCGTTCGCGCCATGGCGTTCCTCTATGCGGCATCCAGCCTGCAGGACTTCCTGACGCTGCACGATATCGATTGGCCGAAGAACGGGCCGGCGTTTTCCTATGACCAAGCAGGAGCCGTCGCCAGCCCGGCCGCCGCGCCCGTGGTCTCCACGACCAAGACATACGCGGCGCCATCGCCGGCTTCCAGCGCGGCTTCGGCAGCGATCGACTCGGCCCACCCATCCAAACCCGCGATCGCCGTCTTGGCGTTTGAAAACCACAGCGACGATCCCGATCAAACCTATTTTGCCGAAGGCATAGCCGGCGAGATCATCGCGGATCTTTCGCGCATGGACTGGCTGATGGTGATCGCGCGGTCGACCAGTTTTGTCTATCGCGGCCAAAACCCGGATCCGCGCCAGGTCGGCCGCGAGCTGGACGTTCAGTATGTGGTCGAGGGCAGCGTCCGCAAGGACGGTCAGAAGCTCGACATCACAGTCCACCTCATCGAGGCCGCGACCGCGACCGAACTGTGGGCCAACCGCTACACGATGGACATGGATGTCGAGGATGTCATCGCCGCCGAAGAGGACATCGCCGCCACCATTGTCGCAACCATCGGCCTGGAGGTGAACGAGAGCGAGAGCAAACGCGCCCTGCGCAAACCACCGGAGAACCTCGACGCGTGGGACCTGTACTTGCGCGCCAGTTGGTACTTCTACCAATTGAACGAGGAAGGTTCGCGCAAGGCCTATGAGCTCTCGCTCAGGGCGATCGAAAAGGCGCCGAACTATGCGCCTCCCTATGCCCAGATTGCTCTCATTGAGGCGCGCGCCGTTTTTTGGCTGCAGACCGACGATCTGGAGGGGTCGTTGAAGCGCGGTCACGAGGCTGCCACCAAAGCCGTCTCACTGGATCCTGGCAGCAGTGCGGCACACTATGCGTTGTCCAGGACCTATACGCTGCGCGGCAAGCGGGATCGGGCAATTGCCGAAGCCGAAGCGTCAATCGCGCTCAATCCCAACTCCCAAAGGGCCCACTACTTCTTGGCACTTGCCCTGATTTGGGATGCCCAACTGACCGAGGCCATTCCGCACATCGATATCTCCATCGACCTAAGTCCGAAAGGCCCCTTGTTACCGATAAAATTGGCGACCAAAGCCGCCGTTTTGGCCTTTCTGGATCGGGGCAAGGAAGCCGAAGCGACTGCTCGCGAAGCGCTGAGTCATGGCGAGAATCTCCCGGGCCTCCACATTGTCTTGGCCCTCATCTTGGCCCACCAAGATCGCATCGATGAGGCCAATGCGGAGGCTAAGATCGTGATCGACATGCGCCCGGAGGTTACCATCGAGAGAATGTCGACAATCGGACGCGTCATGGATCCTGATCTGTGGTCGCATGCCCGAGAGGTGCTGAGTCGAGCGGGTTTCTCCGAAAGCTAATCGTGGACGTCCGGCCCGTGCTGACAACGCAGGCCGAGGCAATTCCACCTCACCATAAGTCGCTCTAACTGTCGCGTCGCGACGTCTCGTAGGCGGCGGATACGTCATAGTAGGTGTCGAAGCCAATCCGCCGGCGCAGTTCGTCAAAACCCATCAGCCGCCGGTGGCGCGGTTGTCCTTCAGCCATGTCGGCCAGGGTTTCGACCATCGCCTGCATGCTGGCGGCCATCAGGCTCAATGGATAGACGGCCAGGCGGTATCCGATGTCGTAGAGTTCGTCAGGCGGCAAGTCCGGCGTATGGCCGCCTTCGATAATATTCGCCATCTTCGGCAACGGCAGATTGTCGCAAATGGCGCGCATCTCCGCTTCATCCTTCGGCGCCTCGACGAACAGGATGTCCGCGCCTAGTTCGGCGAAGACTTCGGCGCGGTGCAGCGCCTCGCTCAGGCCATGGGTCTCGCGCGCGTCGGTGCGCGCCAGGATCAAGATGTCGGCGCCGGCATCGCGCGCATCGATGGCGGCACGGATGCGGTCAAACGCCTCCCCGCGCCCGACCACCTCTTTGCCCGGCGTGTGGCCACATCGTTTGGGCGCGAGTTGATCTTCGATCATGACCGCGGCGCCGCCGGCATGCGCCGCGCCCCGCACCGTGCGCCGCACATTCATTGCGTTGCCATAGCCGGTATCGCCGTCGACGATTAACGGGATCGAAATGGCGTCGCGAATGTTCAGGACCTGATCGATGACCTCGCCGTAACTCATCAGGCCCAGGTCGGGCTCACCGATGCGGCTGGCCGATGCGGCAAAACCCGACATGAATGTCAGATCAAAGCCTGCCTGCTCAATCAGCTTGGCCGATAGAGCGTCGTAGCAGCAGGGCGTGGTGAGCAGGCGATCCTGGTCCAGCAGCGAACGGAGTTGGTTGGCAGGCGTCATGATGTCCTCATCAATACAGTCTCGCCCGGCGTAAGCGGGTGGGCTGCGGGGATCAAGTCAGGATTTTGCCGGCACGATCAATTCACCCGCCTCGGCACGCGCGAAATAGGCGCGGCAGGCATCAGCAAAGGCCTCGACCAGGCGGCGCGGCTTTCCGCTTTGCTGACCCAGGACCAGTTTGAGCGGTTTCGCCTGCGTTCTGAGGGGTAGCGCCTTGATCTTATCGCCGGCGTAGCTGATGTCCGTCGACGGTCGCATGTTCAGGAGCGCGCACCCGACGCCAGCGCCGACCAGGCTCCTGACCATTTCCGTCGTCGATGCCGTGGCGACAAAGGTGGCCTCCAACCCGTGAGCCTCGAGCAACGCGCGGCAGTATTCGCTGGTGAACGGTAGGTCGAGCAACACCAGCGGGACTTGATCCAGATCGTCGAAGGCAAGAAATGGACGCTTGGCCAAACGATGCTTGCCGGGCACGAGTACGTAGGGCGGCGCTTCGATCAGCGCTTCCCATTCGATGCCCGGCCGAACGTTCTCAGCGACGAAGACAATCACATCAAACGCACCGTTCAACAGGCCGGCCTGCGCGCCTTCGTTATCGCACTCGACAAAGTTGATGCGAACGTCGGGGTTGTCACGAACGAGCGGTCCAACAATCGACGGCATGAACGCGGGCGCGACCGGTGCGTAGTATCCGACCGACAAGCGGCCCGAGAGTGCCGTGCGTAGTTCGGCGCCTTCAAGCATCAGGTTTCGATACTCGTCCAGCAAATGGCGGATCTTGCGCATTAGTTCGATACCCGCCGCTGTCGGCCTGATGCCTTTGGCGGGATAGCGCTGCAAGAGTTTCAGACCAAACTCCTGCTCGACCTGCTCGATGGCGCTTGCGATCGCCGACGGTACGACATGCAGCTCTTCGGCGGCCCGCGCGATCGAACCGCGTTCCGCGGCCGTCAAGAAATAGGACAGTGCCTTGATCGACAGGCGCATTACGCGCTCCGATCGCGTCTAAACCTCAATTAATCAGGTTTTATTGACCTAAAAGACAAATTTTTCAAGTGTTTGGGGTTTTGATTAGAGTGAGCCAACTCCATCAGTCAGGACGCCAGCATGAGCATCCAGGACACCGCCGGAGCCGCCGGCCAACAACGCCGCGGCGGGTTCGCCAGTCAGTGGCATTACCGCCCCGACGTGCCGATCCAGGTCTCGCCCCTGTTCGCCTGGCCGCTGGAACCCCTGAAGATCGCGCGCTGGATCTGGGGCTCCTGGTTTGTCATCACCGAACGGTCGATCCTGGTCGTTGTCGCGTTGTTGTCCTGGTTCTATTTTCAGCCGCCGCTCTCGGTCACGCGCGACCTGGCGCCCGGTTGGATCGCCGAGATCTATCTGCGCAACCTCGTCCTCATGATCATCGTCGCCGGCGGCCTCCACCTCTTTTTCCATACGTTCCGTCGCCAGGGCGATCGGCTGCGTTATGACGCCAGGGATCTCACCGGAAACAAACGCGGCTTCACGCTGGGTAGTCAGTTGCGCGACAACATGTTCTGGACGCTGACCAGCGGTGTCGCCGTTTGGACCGCCTACGAAGTCCTGATGTTCTGGGCGATGGCGAACGGCTATGCGCCGCTTTTGCTATGGGACGACAGTCCGGTCTGGTTCGTCGTCCTGTTCTTCCTGACGCCGATCTGGATTTCGTTTCATTTCTACTGGGTGCATCGCTGGCTGCACTGGCCACCGCTCTACAAGCGCGCCCATGCGTTGCACCACCGCAACGTCAATGTCGGCCCGTGGTCGGGTCTATCGATGCATCCGATCGAGCACGTGATTTTCTTTTCCTCGATCCTCATCCATTTCGTTGTTGCCGCGCATCCCATCCACATCCTGTTCCACATGCAGCATCAGGCCCTGACCGCGGCGACGTCCCATACCGGCTTCGAAGGCCTCACGGTCAAGGACAAGAACCGCCTGGCGCTCGGCACGTTCCACCATCAGATGCACCACCGGTACTTCCGCTGCAATTACGGCAACTTGGAAATGCCTTGGGACAAATGGTTTGGCTCGTTCCACGACGGCACCGAAGCCGCGCACGATCGCATGAAACAAGGCTGGCGTAAGGATACAGGCAAGGCGTGATGCCGCCTGTTCATCGTCGCACCGCCACACGCCAGGGGTTGGCTCCCAACCGACTCTAAGGGACTCTTTTAAGTGTTCGCCGCTAGCCGGTGATTAGTTCCTCGGCCAGCCAATCGAACACCAGGCGAATACGGCGGCTGGTGTTGAGTTCGCGGTGGGCAACCAGCCAGACATCAATGACAAACGGATCAAGCCAGGTAGCCGCGCGGCGCACCAGGGGCTCGGCATCGCCGACCTGCTCAATCATGACGCCGATGCCCAGGCCTTGCTTGACCAGCTCCCAATGCACGAGATGGCTGGTCGATGAGAGCGCGAAGGCCTTGGTGGTCAGAGCCATGCCGCGGTCATTCAAGGCTTCCATGTAGCGGTCGTTCTCGTGAAAGCCGATGAATGTTGCCTTCGCCATGTCGTCCGGCCCATCAAGCGGACCGATCCTGGCGAGGTAGTCGGCGTTTGCGTAAAGACGGACGATGCCATCGTTGAGACGCTTGGCGATCAGATCGGAGTCGGTCGGCCGGACACTGCGTATCGCGATGTCGGCTTCGCGGCGGCGCAAGTCGCTGATGCTGTTCGAAGCCACCACCTCGATCGCGATGCCGGGTTCTTTCGCGCGCAGCTTCGCCAGGATCGGCGGCAAGAGGTAGGCGGACGTGACCTCCGTCGCCGTAATCGACACCGTACCTTCGATCGATTGAGACTGGCCCGAGGCGGTCAGCGATACCCTATTGGCCGCATCGCCCATGGCGCGGACATGCTCGACCAGCTCCAGCCCGCTCAGTGTCAAGGTCAGCCCACGACCGACACGTTCAAAGAGGACGACGCCAAGCTCCGCCTCCAATGCGGCGACCTGGCGCCCCAGGGTCGGCTGCGTCATGCCGAGGGCGCGCGCGGCGGCCGAGAGCGAGCCCTCTTCTGCCGTTACCAGGAAGGCCCGCGCGCGATTCCAGTCAAACTTGACCGCCCGCCAATCCATGCGTTTGTGCATATCTAATAGGCAAACACTGTCAATTCATATCCTATCTATGCAGAGATAAAAGCACCGCCGAAAGGTTACTCTCAGCATGAAAGACATCGCCATGACCGTCATCGACCATCCGGCAACGCCCATGAAACCGTCAGCAAAGTTCTGGGACCGGCACGCCAAGGGCTATGCCAAACGTCCCGTCGCCAACCAGGCGGCCTACGAAGAAAAACTCCGCGTGACGCGGGCGTACTTCGATCCCACCATGGAGGTTCTGGAGTTCGGCTGCGGCACCGGGTCGACGGCGCTTGCCCATGCTCCCTTCGTAAAACACATCCTGGCGACCGACATTTCGGCGAAGATGCTGGAGATCGCCGAGGAGAAGGCCCGTTCCGGGGCTATCGAGAACGTGACCTTTCAGCGCGTCGAGTTCGACGACATCACGGCGCCGGCGGATGGCTTCGATGCTATCCTGGGCATGAGCATTCTGCACCTGCTCGACGAGCGCAATCCGGCGATTGCGAAGGTCTACGAGATGCTCAAACCCGGTGGCATCTTCGTTTCCAGCACCGCATGCCTGGGCGACACCATGAAGTGGTTCAAGATCATCGCGCCGGTCGGCCGGTTCTTCGGCCTTATCCCGCTCGTCAGGATTTTCACCGAACAGGCGCTCATCGACAGCATCACCGGTGCCGGCTTCCGAATCGAACATCAGTGGCGGCCGGAAGAAAGCGTCGGCGTCTTTATCTTGGCGAAGAAGCCCGGCTGACGGCTCCCGGGGCAAGGCCGTCCTCTGGCTCAATCAATCGCTGAGAAGCAGCAGGGCTGGTGAACGCCTGATCTTTTCCTCGGCCCGTTCGGCAATTGCCTCGTGAAGGCTTGCGCCGGTCTCAGTTCCTGTCGTCAGATCGATCAAACGGCCGCGTTTATCGGCGATTTCTTCCGCGACGCTATCCCCGTCCTCGTCCGATATCGCCAGGCTGCCTCCAGGCAGCAACAGAACCATGCCTCCGTCGTGCACCGCGGAGAGGATGCGGCAACCCAGGGCAACATGGCTCTTGAGACCCTGGAGCTTCTCAGGCAGCAGCGCATTCAAGGCCCTGACGACCCGACTGCCGATCTTCGGGTTACACAGCCTGTCGATCAGACCCCAGCAGCTACAGTACCCACGATCCAACTCGATGAAGTTGTCGATGACGATCGCAAGCTCAGGCATAGCGCGCGCCATCAAGATCGCCTCGGCCACACGGGCGAGCTCGTCGTTCTGTCCGACGTCATCGTTGGACGCCATGGTCCAGAACATGCCAACGCAAGGCACATGCAACAGAGCCTTGTATGTTGTATCGGCAAGGCACCGCTGCACCGCCAGGCAACCGTCCAACGGCGGCGTATCGCGCCTGATGCCGAAGACGAACCCGTCCACCGCGTCGACCAGGTCGGCTTGGCTCAACACCCACGCCACCTCGTCGGCCAAGTCCGCGTGCATGCCGTGATGGGTGGTCCAGCCTTCGACTTCCGGGCGAACAGCGTGCAGGTAGACCTCAAAGCCCGATGATTGACGCAGGTCCCTTAGCGGCCCGGCCAAAGCCGGCCACTGATCGAACACGGCGACCACCTCGATGGCCCTGATGTCCGCCGCGTGTGCGGCGAGTGCGGCGCGGCGTTCCTCGTTCGGCGGCCCGAACATAACAACGGTGAAGTGGTGGCCAAGCGATGACAGCAGTTTAACCCGCTCAGACACCCGCGGGTCCAAAAGGTCGGAAATTGGGATCCTCAGGTCCCTGATACCCATCTCCCAAAGAGCGGCGAGCGGGTAGTCGTTACGCACGTGTTTGCGTTCGAAGATTTCCAGCCCCCAAGGCGTCGGGATATCCACTTCATCGCACCACGGAATCCGCAGATCCACGGTGACCGATGACGCGCTATCGCGCCACGAATGCGTGCGGCAGGGGTGATCGTCGCTGGCGCGAATCAGATGCGGCACATGGCCGTCCGCGAACACGTCGACCCAGAAGAACCCGATCTTCGACGGATCGAAGCTGCCCATATCGCGCGTCGGCATGGTGCGGAAGAACTCCATGTAGTCGGCGCGGATAATACCCGTCGACGGCAGCACGAACTGGTGCATGCCGTTCAGGTGGTTATAGAAGAAATTATGAACGTGCCCGGCGTAGTAACCTTCGACCCGGTAGCGCCCCAACAGTTCGATAAGCTGTGAACGCCCGGGCTCGTCAATGTTGTCATAGAAGCCCGGCTCGTCCCTTGCGGACAGATAGAGCGGGTAGTGGGCGAAGACGAACGTCCGCTTACCGGCATTGGCCGACAGCGTCGCTTCCAGCCAATCCCATTGGTCTTGTTCCTCCTCCAAATCCGAATTGATCAACATGGTGTTGATCACAAGGAACAAGCAGCCCTCATGCTCAAAACTGTAGCGTTGCCGACCGAAGTGCTGCTCGTACTGATCGATGGCGCGCTTCGTGATGGAAACGTTGGCATCGATGTTCGGCAACGCGGGATGAAGCTTCTCGCCGATGTCGTGATTGCCCGGCACCAGGTGGTAAGGCATGGAGAACGAATCGGAGGCCTTGTGAAACGCCTGGGCCGAATCGACAAACGCCGACGACACGGGCACGGGATCGGTTATGTCGCCCAGATGAACGACAAACGCCGGCTCCATGGCATTAACGCGTGCGACCAGATCGTCATAGAGGTCGGCCAGTCTGTTACCGGATGCATCGCTGCCTTCGAAGGAGAGGTTCTCCTCCTCGGTCAGATGGGTATCGGCGACGATGGCGAAGCTGAAGAGCGGATCGTCATGTCCGTTTTGCACACGCATACCGCTTCAGCCCCCTCGCGCTCACCGCCACCGACCTCCGCGGCGACACCACCATCGGCGCGGTCGCCAACATCCCATCGATCAGTCTTTAGACGACAAACTAGTCCAGATCGCTCGCTGCGTGGCGTTCGGGCGCCTGGTGCTCTTCCGGGCCCCAGGTCCGGTTGACCTTGCGGCCGCGCTTTACCGCCGGGCGTGCCTCGATCTCCTCTGCCCACCGGATGACGTTCTTGTAGGACGCGGCGTCGATGAACTCCGACGCCTCGTAGGAATCGTTCAGCACAAGGCCGCCGTACCACGGGTAGTTCGCCATGTCGGCAATGGTGTAGTGGTCGCCGCACACGAAACGCCGCTCCTCCAGATTCTGGTCGAGCACGTGAAGCAAGCGCTTGGTTTCCATGGTGAAGCGATCGATGGCGTACTCGATTTTCACCGGCGCATAGGCATAGAAGTGGCCGAAGCCGCCGCCAAGATAAGGCGCGCTGCCCATCTGCCAGAACAGCCACGAGAAACACTCCGCCCGCTCGGCAGGCTCTTCGGGCAAGAACGCGCCGAACTTCTCGGCCAGGTAGACCAGGATCGCGCCGGATTCGAAGACGCGGGTCGGCGGCGTCGTGCTGCGGTCGACCAAGGCAGGGATCTTGGAATTGGGATTGATCTCAACAAAGCCGCTGCCGAACTGGTGGCTGTCGCCGATCTCGATCAGAAAGGCGTTGTACTCGGCGCCGGTCTCGCCGAGCGCCAGTAGCTCCTCCAGCATGATCGTCACCTTGACGCCGTTGGGCGTGGCGAGCGAATAAAGCTGAAGCGGATGGTCGCCAACCGGCAGTTCCTTATCATGGGTCGCGCCGGCGATCGGCCGGTTGATACTGGCCCAGGTGCCGCCGCTATCGGCTTCCCACTTCCAGACTTTCGGTGGTGTATAAGACGATGATTCGGACATGGTCGTTACTTTCCACGTTGTGAAGGCGCATGCGGCAGCGATGGAGATCACGCGAGCGTGAGTGACACGAAGGCCCGCGCGGATGACAGATATGGGGAGAGTTTAAGCGCGTGCCAACGCCTGTCCAACCGGCAAAGGAGAAACAGTTTGCACATCAGCCAGATGAACTGGAGCCAGGTTGAAGAATACCTGGAGGGCGACGACCGTGCCGTGCTGCCGATCGGCAGCACCGAACAGCACGCCGGGCTCAGCCTGTCGGTCGACAGCATCCTGAGCGAACGGGTTGCCGTCGAAGCCGCGGAGCCCCTTGGCGTGCCCGTGTTTCCCGTCGTGTCGTATGGCCTGACACCCTATTTCATGGCCTATCCAGGCACCGTCACCCTTAAGCGCGACACCTATGACCGATTAATCCGAGATATCCTGGAGAGCCTGGCCGCAAGCGGTTTCCGGCGGGTTCTGATCGTGAACGGCCATGGCGGCAATCAGCCTGCCCGCGCCACGGCGAAGAAATGGGTGGCTGACCATCCGGAAATCCAGATCCGCTTTCACAACTGGTGGAACGCGCCGCAGACGAAAGCCAAGGTGTTGGCGATCGATCCGGTGGCGACCCATGCTTCGTGGATGGAGAACTTTCCGTGGACTCGGCTTGACGGCATCGAAAACCCTGCGGAGGCCAAACCGCCTGTCGACATCAGCGATCAAGACGAACGCAACCCGCAGGTCCTGCGTCAGAAGCTGGGCGACGGCAACTTCGGTGGCTTCTACCAGCGCTCCGACGACGACATGCTGGCCATATGGGCGGTTGCTGTTGAAGAGACGCGCGCGCTGATTGATAGTCCGTGGTCATGACATCCAGCGTGGACACGACCAACGGCACACGCGGCGCCCTCACTTATGTGGCGCCGGTTGTCAAATCATCGCTTTACCGTACCGGTGACGTGCTGACCCGCCGCGACAAGGACGGCAGCGATGCCGGCACCGAAGGCCTGCTGATCGAGGAACGGGACGTCGCCATCCACGATGCGCGACAACTGGATGATAGCGAACGCCGGACCATCGATACCCATGGCTTCGAGATCATCAACCGGCCGCTCAGTGATCCCGGCCTCGACTTCTATGATCACAGACAGATCGTGTCGGCCTATTACGCGGATTGCGAGGCGATCATTCGCCACGAGACCGGAGCCCGAGGCGTCTTCGCCTTCGACCACAACGTGCGCTCGGCGAGCGGTAAGGAAAGCAAGAGACGGACCGCCGGCGGCCAGTCGGTGCAGAACCCCATACACATGGTGCATGGCGACTATACGCTGACCAGCGCACCCCAGCGCCTGCGTGACCTGGCCCAGACTCCGAGCGCCAACGACACCTTGCGCACCGTCTTGGCGGACGGCGAGACACTTCTCGATCCGGCCCAGGTGGAAAACGCGGTGGAGGGCGGCGGACGCTACGCGATTATCAATTTATGGCGCAGCATCGCGCCTGAACCCGTTGCGATCCATCCACTGGCGCTGTGCGACGGCCAGACGGTCGCGCCCGACGATCTCGTCGTCTTCGAGATCCACTATCACGACCGCATTGGCGAGAACTACTTTGCCAAACCCGCGGGCCAACACGGATGGTGGTACTACCCGGCGGCCAACCGCGACGAGGCGGTGCTGATCAAACAGTGGGACTCTGCGGGCGAACTCGCCCGTTCCGGCGGTGCCCACGCCGATGCCAGTGTTGGAAACGGTACGGCGCCGTGCACGTTCAGCTTCCATACGGCGTTCAAGGATCCGGCGTCACCGCCCGACGCGCCGGATCGCCAAAGCATCGAGGTGCGCTGCGTGGTGCTCTACGACTGAGTCACGGACGTTCGGTCAACCGCGAGCGTCTTGATGCGGCGGAGACATGACCGATTCAGGCTTGGCGCGGAAGGCCGGACAATTGGATAATGGCGGGCAAGACACCATTGGCATCGGGGGAGGCCATGAGATCTTCAAGAATTTTGGGTGCGATCTGTCTGTTCACCTTTGTGCTCGTCGCGCTGACGGGACCAGGAACGTCGGCACGCGCCGCCGACACGGTTGTCGACGTGACCCGCCTCATGTCCTCCGGCACCGGTAGCAGTTTGCGATTCTACGATCAGAACGCGCGTTTGATGTTGAGTGACGTGGGCCTCGTCTTCCGGCCCGACGGCGACCACAACACGGTTGCCGAGGTGGTCAATGCCGACTCAGGCGACGTCGTGGCGACCGTTGCCTTCTTTCCTGACTACCTGTGGTCGGACTCCGTCTTCGCCGCCGTCAGACCGCAGGGGCCTGGCGTGGTGGACCTGCCCGGCGCAGGCAACTACCAGCTGCATTTTCTGGTCAACGGCGAGATCGCGACGACGTTCCCGTTCGAGGTTGTCGCGGAAGAAAGCGACGATCCGTTCGATCCCGACACCAAGTTTCATTATCGCGGGCCGTGGGACGACTTCGTCTTCCTGAAGACGTCGCGGACGTTCGAAGACCATCCCGTCGAGGTCGTCTTTTGGACGAGCGCGCTCGATCTGCCGTCGCCCGACGGCAGCGGCGAACTCATGATGATGCTCTATAAGGACGGAGAACTGCTGGCGCGCAACAAGAACGCCAAGATCGTTCACAAGGGCTCCAACCTCTATGGCCAGTTCGCCATGACGCTGCACGAACCGGTGGACAACCCCAATGCCGCCGGGTTCCCCATGGAGCGCCTGCTGGGTGAAGACGCCACCTACAGCCTTGTCATGGAAATCGACGGCACGGCCGTCAGAACATTTCCTATCATCGTGAGCGGCGGCGCCATCGTCGCGAGTCCGCGCAGCGAGCCCGGTTACGAGCCGCGCGACGGCTACCTGGCACCCCGCTGGTTCGACTTCGATGAGGGCAGCGTGCCGAGCACGGCGGCCGAGGAGATCTTCTGGCTGGAAGCGAACTAGGGAAACAAAAACCGCGCCCTACGCGTTGGGCCAGATCGCGATCCACTCTAGGGCTGTGCCAAGGCGCCATGGACCCAATCAAACCCTCAGCAAGCGTTTGTTGAGGCGACGCCTTGTCGGCCGGTGGCGATACGCCCGCCTACCGGCGCAATCTCATGGTTCAGCAGCTTCGCCGTCACGAGCGATAATGGTCTTTTCGTAGTCGACCTCGCCGTCAGGCCCTATCAAGGTGATGGCGTCACCATCCAACGCAACACTCCAACAGCCGTCGTTCGACGGAAAGGTTAGTTCGATGCAGATCGTGTCACTGACGACGACCCATGTCCCGTCATAGACCCCGTCATCACCCTGCATCGTAATGGTGCCATCAGGCGCGAAGTACTCCGTGTATTCGTCGCCACCAAGGACCGTTACCAGCAGCGTGCTGCCGGCAATGGCCTGCTGGATTTCTGTCCCGGACAGCGTCGCCATCGCCTCGTCCTGCGCCGCGGCTGGTACAGCCATGGCACAGAGCGAGGCTGCCACCAGCCTCGGCTTCTTTCCAATCAGCATCCGGCCCTCATGGTTTCCTCTGACGTCTCTGCCCACCAACCTACCTGCTTTCGATGCTAGAGTAGATCCTGCTTCGAAGGCAAAGCCCCGCGATGCCGTCAAAGCAGATAACACCGACCTAGCGCTTGACGAAGAGCTTGCGCGGGAAATCGCAGAACGGGACGGCCCCGCGCTTCGTGACCCGAACACACTCGCTGATGTCGACCGCCCAGTCATCCACCGTTACGGCGGGAATGACATGAAGTGTCGCGTTCTCTCTCAGCACTGACCGGTCGTTTGGGCGAAGACTGACCGTGTGCTCTCCCCAATCCGGCGGATAGCCGAGACCGGTCGAGTAGCCGATGCGCGATTCCTTGGTTATGCCGTGACGTGAAACCACGCTTCGCCAAGCAGCCTCCACGTCATGACCGGTGACCCCTGGTCTCATGGCGTCAAAAGCCGCCTGCATACCTTCCAGCACGACCGCGGCCGTTTCGGTAACCTTTTTTGGCAGCGGCCCCAGAAACACGGTGCGCGTTATCGGACAGTGATAATGAAACCGAACGCCCGCCAGTTCGAGCACGGTTCCCTCGCCTTTCTTGAACGTCTCATCGCTCCACGTCAGGTGTGGCGCCGCGATGGCCCCGCCTGACGGCAGGACCGGCGGCAACCCCGGATAATCGCCGCCAAACTGCGGGGTGCCCTTGACCATCGCCCGCCAGATCTCCGCCGCCGCGTCACACTGTCTGACACCTGGTTTGACCGCGTTGATGCCAGTACGCATGACCTTCTCCGCGATCCTCGCGGCCTGCGTCATGTACGCTATCTCGTTCTTCGATTTCACCAGACGCACCCAGTTGACCAACCCGGTCGCATCCTGGAACGTTGCCTTTGGAAGGTGACGCTCCAACACCTCCATCGCCCTGACCGTGAAGTAATAGGCCTCCTTCTCGACACCGATACGCGCACGGGCCCATCCCTTTTCTTTCGCAATCTCGGCCAGAACCTCCATCGGGTGGAATCGGTCCGACTGCACGTAGTGATCGGGATACTCGAAGATGCTTTCGTCCTTCAGGAATGTGGTCACCCGCGCGCCGTTGGCGTCCATCGGGCGGCCGAACCAGATGGGCTCATCATCCTCCAGACCCAGGGCAACCATCTGGTGAACGAAGAAGGACCAACCGTCATAACCGGTCAAGTAGTTCATATTGGCGGGGTCGGAGACCATCAGCACATCGACACCGGCTTCACGCATGTGTCGTCTGGTGTTGTCGACACGGCGCCGATACTCGGCTCTGGAAAACGGCGGCTTCATGATGTCACGCCCCTGAACATGTCTTGCCGCCGAGGCTGCGTCTCTAAGCACAAGCTGACGTGGGCCGCCTTTAGAAGAACACGTAGGACCGCACCACGACATTCTTTCGGCAGCGCGCGTCGGCGGGCGCTGTCGGGTCGATGCAGGCGGAATGGAACGACCAGCGCGACACCGAACCGTCGGTCACGGAGTCATAGCACTTCAGCATCGAGACTTCCGTCGGTGTCTGCTGCGGGATCCAATACCACTCGTGGTCGGGGCGATAGGTGAATCGTGTCGTCTCGCCGACGCGATCGTCGTAGATCCGATAGTTGTTGATGTAAGCCTGATCGGCGAACGACGGCCAAGCAGCCAGGACGAACGGGTACTGCTCTACCGTCTCCATGGGCAGTGCCAAGTTGATCGACATGAAGCGGCGCGACATTTTCGCGTCGGCCTCGGCCTCCGTATAGTGCTGTTCGCGCCCGAAGTTCCTCAGGTTCTGCGTCAAGAGCTCACGGCAGCGCACGCGACCGCTGTTGTCGTTCAGGTCGTTGTGCACCAGGTTGACGTAGCTGGCGTTGACGCCCGGGTTCTTGGCCGCCTGATCTTCAGTGCGGTCGCCATCGTAGTCCTTGTCGAAGACGTCGTGGTTATAGACCAGTGCATCCGTCGCACCGGGGAAGAAGTCGAGCAAGAGCTCTTCCATCTCAGGATAGAAAACCCGCTCGACCTCGACCGAATCATAGAAATTCGTGCATGCGGACTCATGATGCGCCAGGGCGACACCCAGCCTGTCCATGCATTCGGGCGTATCGGGTTTGAGACCGGGGTAGTAATCGGCGATGCGTCGCGCGTCGCGCAAGACGTGCGGAAAGTAGAGAAACCGGCGCGAGAGTTCGTCTTCACCACGCCGCAACAGCGCTTGCTCCTCGGCGCGTGCGGGATCTTGCCACAACGCGTTTGACGAGACGACGACATAGGACGGTTCCTCGAGCACTGTATAGCGCAACGGCAACACCACGCCGCCTTCCGGCGCCTGGATCCCCTGCTCGCGGATATGGGCGACACATTCGTCATAATCGCGGAATCCCGGACCCCAATCTGTTTCGATCGGGCCGGGCGGTGCGGTGTCCAGCATGTCGACAAACGCCTTGACCTTGCCGCCGGTAATCTGATCAAGCGCCGCCTCAAGCGCGGCGCCGGTGCCCGCATCGCCGTTGCGTTCGAAGGACATGAAAGAGACCCCGCCATTGGCGGCGATCGGCGGCGCCTGGCCCGCCGTCAACTCCAGCGACGGCACAAAGCCCGACATTTCGTTTCCGGTTGTATCTTCTTGCCTTTCCATAGCGTGCCTCCGATGAAACACGGGCAGTCTTGGCTTAACACACCTATGTTTCCTAGGGGTGATCTCGGCTGGTCACGCGGCTCGGCGGAAGCCCGTCCATTGGCTAAATCGTTACAACACAGCGTTTCGGCGTCAACACCTACGAGCAGAGACGGCCTTCACATCATGAACGCGGCCGACCGGCGCGTCTCCACGCTACGGATGATCTGCTAGGACTTGCAGCGTGTGAATCGATCGAATTCACGGATGGTGCGACGACATTCGTGTGATGTATCCGGCGACCTTTTCACCGAACGCGGTCAATGGCCTGATTGACGGCTCGGACCGGGTGGTGGCCGGCAAGAAGTTGTTTGGCGGCGACGGTGGCCGCGCGCGCCAGCGGTGCGTTCACCAAACAGGTCGTACTGGAGGCGCTGGATCTGGGCCCGATCCTGCCCATGGCGCAGGACGCGGCTGGGGCTTTCGAACCGGCCGGCTGATACGAGCCGCTGCGCCGTCCCGGCGGCATCCATTGTTCGAATTGATCCAACACTGCGTTGCATCATTCGTGACTACGCAGACGATGGATCGTGGCGCATGGTTTGTGAGGCCGCTGGACGAACCTATCGCCAACCGTTGCAAGGACCATCCATGACCAAGAACAAACCCACCGGCGGATGCATGTGCGGCGCCGTGCGCTATGAGTTGGACGGCACGCCGACCTGGAATGTGTACTGCCACTGCACCAGTTGCCGCAAACACACGGGCGCGCCGGTCAGCGTCCTCATCACCTGCGTCCCGCAGCAGGTGCGCTGGACGGCCGGCGAACGCGCTTACTACGAGTCCTCTCCTGGCCGTTTTCGCGCCTTCTGCCGCGATTGCGGGACATCGCTGACCTGGGAGGCGGAGGTGAAGGGCAACGCTTGGCTCGGCATTCATGTCAGTACGCTCGACCATCCAGAGGACTTCCAGCCGGTCGAGCATGTATTCCACGGCCACGCGATCCCGTGGTTCGATACCGACGACGAACTGCCGCGCCACGAAAGCACCAAGTTCGCCGAGTTCGGCGTTCGCGAGCCGGGCTGGCGCGAACAAACCCCGGTGTAGCCGCCAGAAGGCATCATGGCGCACACATGCGTCATGATGCGCCGCCAACGCGCCTTCTTGGGCCGCCAACCGGAGCCGTGCTAGCTTTCCCGTAACCATGGAAAGAGACACGGGCCAATCAATCGTCGAGGCCACCGATGGCGGCGGTCACGATGATGCCGCGGTTCCCTTTACCTGGCGGCCTACCGTGCCGGAAACCCAAGGTATCGATTCGCGCCATCTCACGCGCGCCTTGCGCGCCCTTCACGATGACGGCATTGCCCTGCACAGTCTGATCATCGTGCGCAACGGCGACGTCGTTCTCGAGGTTTATGCGCCGCCCTACGACAGGAACACACTTCACAACGTGAAGTCGGTGAGCAAAAGCATCATGTCCGCTCTGGTCGGCGTGGCGCTTCGCGAGGGTCTGTTGACGGGGCTCGACCAGACCGTTCATCAGGCTTTCCCGGAGTACATCGCCGACGACACCGACCCGCGCAAGAAGTCGATCACACTCCGGCACCTCCTGACCATGACCTCAGGCCTGGATCTCGACGAGAACGGCCCGATCTGGGACGGGATCGTCTCCAGCGACGATTGGATCAAAGCGGCTCTCGACCGGCCGATGTCGGCGGATCCGGGCGAGCGTTTCCTCTATTCGACCGCACTGACACACATCGTGTCAGGCATCCTGAGCCGTGCCAGCGGCCGGCGCATGCTCAAGCTTTGCCGCGATCACCTGTTCGATCCCCTCGGCATCGGCGAGGTCCAGTGGCGGCAAGACCCGCAGGGTTATGACTTCGGCGGCGCAGAGCTCTTCATGAGACCTCGGGATATGGCGGCCTTCGGCCTCTTGTACCTCAACGGCGGGCGTTGGAACGGCAGGCAGATCGTACCTGCGGCGTGGGTCGAGGAATCGACGGGCAACCAGATGCAGGGCGTCGACGCGGACGACCGGTACGGCTACTGGTGGTGGCGGGACCTGACCGGCGATATCGGCTACCGGGCCTCAGGATGGGGCGGCCAACACATCGTCGTGCTGCCCGGACTGAACATGGTCGTGGCGGCAAACTTCGGTGACCCAAACGGACTGCGCAGGTTCTTCGAAGGCTTCGACGTCTCGCGGATCGGCAGTGAGACCTTGCCGCCCAATCCCGAAGCCGCGCGGGAACTGCAAGCGCTGGTCTCGACGATCCAGCATCCAGAGCCGACATCGGTTCCCGAACTTCCGCCCCTCACCCGTGACGTCACGGGACGGGCCTATCAAATGGACGGTACGGACCGGACGTCACCCTATGACGCCATAACGTTCGACTTTGACCGGTCCGATCGCGCTTGGATAACGTTGGCCACCAAGGACGGCTCGCACCGGCTCGCCATCGGTCTCGACGGTCTCTACCGCTCGACCGCCTCCGGCCTCTTCGGTCGCATGCCGTGCGATAACCGTATCGCGCTCAGAGGTCGGTGGACCGACGACAGTACCTTCACGATGGACTGGATCGATGTCGGCGACCCAAACCATGCGCGTCTCGTCTTCAGTTTCTGCGATGACGAGATCGTCGTTGATGTGGATGTCGACCCGGCCGGCGAGCATGTGATGTTGCGCGGAAGCTGCGGTCCATAACGAAACAAGCGAGTCCGACCGGTGACGTGAGCGCGCCTTGGCCGCCTTGCTTGACGCCACCGCCGGTGCGCTCAAGGATCAAGCGCACGAGCGCTTGTTCACAAAGAAGGTTCGGTCATGCCATCGATTGCCGCCACACTCGCCACGCTACTCGTATTGCCGCTTGCCGGTCTTGCCGTGTCACCTGCCCAAGCCGACGACATCCCTAACCTCGTCGGCGAGTGGCACGGGACGTACAACACGCTCGTCTATCACGACAACGGCACGCATATCGGCAGCGCCACCATGGTGCTGACCATCAGTCGCCAGGAGGGCGAACTCATCTTTGCCAGCCACACCTGGGAGCTCCACGAAGACAATTCCGGCCAGCCGGACGTGGCCGGTGAGGCCGTTCGTGGCGGCGACGAGACGCTGATCGGCGTCGTCGAGTTCGACGACGACGACATCACCCTGCTTGAAACGCACGACAACGGCATTTTCGAGTTGGAGCTCGAGCGACGCAATGTGATGGAAGGGATCTATCACGAACAGGGCCACCACGAGGCGACGATCTTCCGTGTACGTCTGACGCGCCAGAACTGATCGCCATCCCAAATGACAACCGGCGCCGGACGGTTGTCCGACGCCGGTGCGCCTTCAACGATTCAGGTTGGCCTTGGTTTAGGAGACGGCACTCTCGCCGGTCTCTGGACCTATGCCCTGGCGGCGGCCACGGTCGGCCATGAACTGGTCGAACTCGGCCTTGTCCTTGGCCTGGCGAAGCTGGTCCAGGAAGGCCTTGAACGCCTCTTGCTCCTCTTCCAAACGCTTCAGCGTCTCTTCGCGATACTCGTCGAACGCGTGGTTGCCGCTCGACGGTCCGGTATGCCGCTTCTCATTGCCGTTTTGCGGTTCGGAATAGTACCAACGGCCGCGGCGGCCACAGTCACGCCAGAATCCCATGCGTCCACTCCATATCAGATAGGCCAGAATCGCCAGACCAATGGGCCAGAACACGATAAAGCCAAGCACCATCAAAACGATCCAGGCTGGCTTTCCGTAGTGGTCCACCTTCGCTGCGAGTTCCATCTCAGCCTCTATGTTAATGTTTAATACATTAACATACGTAAGGTCCGCCTAACCCAGAGTCAAGGCCGGTTTGGCGAGAAATCGGTAAAAATCGGCACTTTCGCCACCCAATACCTCACGATTTGGGGTCTTTGCCCAGTCCGTCAAGATAGATGAGGAATCCGGCCTCCAGCAGCTCCTCCGGCGTCATCGGCAGTTTGCGCCGGGCCGCATCGCCACGGGCGAACAGCGAGGCGATGCCGTGGGCGAACGACCACATGTGCAGGCTCACCATGCGCGCCGGCGGGCGGCGTTCCTTGGGCAGGCGCGCCACCATCGCCTCGGCGGCGCGCTGCAGAACGGCAAAGGACTCATCCGCCGCCTTGGCCAGTTCCGGCGTCGCGTCGGGCGCCACCTGGGCCTCGAACATGGCGGCGTAGTAGGCGGGTTCGGTACGCGCAAACGCCAGATAGGCCCGGCCCACGTTGTCGAACGCGGTCACGGGATCTGGCGCGCCGTCGCTCCAGGCATTCTCCAGGAACGCGCCGAAGCGCTCGAAACCCTGACGCGCCACCTCGGCGACCAGGGCATCTCGATCGCGGAAATGGCGATAGGGCGCGGCCGCGCTGACACCGGCGCTGCGCGCGGCCTCGGCGAACGAAAACCCGGCCGGCCCCTTCTCGCCGATCAGATCCAACGCCGCCTTGATCAGCGCCTCGCGCAGATGACCGTGATGGTAGCCGCGCCGTCCCTCGTCCTTCTTGTGCCAGCTCATGTTAAAACGTTTAACATGGAGGAACCGCCGCGCGTAACCCCGTTCAAGAGGTCACCGGAGCAACCATGTCACTGACGACTCTCCTTGTCCCCACCTATAGGAACCTGCTGCAGGCCCTCTCGGCCTGGCTCGATAAAGCGCAGCAACAGGTGACGGCCGCGGACGCCGAGGCCTTGTTGTCCGCGCGGCTGGCGCCCGACATGTTTCCGTTGTCGTCGCAGATCCGCTTTGCCTGTTTGCAAGCGCGGGAAGCGGCCCACCGTCTTCGCGGCGAACCGCTGGCGGAGGCGCTCGACCAGTTGGCGCGCGAAGGCCAAAACGCCGGCGATCGGCCGGGCACTATCGCGGAGGCCCAGTCGCGGATCGGCGAAGCCCTCGAATCGCTCGACGCGCTTAAGCCGGACGCGCTTGATGATGGCGCGCAACGTCCGATCACGCTCGAGCTTCCAGGCGGCATGATCTTCGACATGACCGGCGACGCCTACGCGCGCGATTGGGCGCTGGCACAGTTCTATTTTCACGTGGTCACCGCCTACGCCATTCTGCGCGGCCAGGGCATCGAGCTCGGCAAGGCCGACTATGTCGCCCACATGTTCGCCTATCTTCGGCCTGGCACGATGCCGGCTGCTTAGTTGTTGTCCCACACGCGCCACGTCGCCATGCCGTCATCGGATTAGTTTTTCTTTCCGAAAGCGCGAACAATCTCGTTTGTCAGGGTCGCAGACGCCGTGAAAGCATCCGGCCGCGCGCCGCGCCTTGCCTGAACCACCACGGGAACGCTCATCGATGCCCTACACGCTTTACTTCAGCCCAGACAGCGCCAACATCGTTGTCCGGATGACCTTGGAGGAAATGGGTCTCGCCTATCAGGACCGCGAGGTACCGCGCAAACGTGTCGACCGCGACGATGCGTTCATGCGTCTCAACCCGCGCGGGCTGCTGCCGGTTCTGATCGATGACGACGACGACTTCGCCCTTTTCGAGACCGGCGCGATCCTGCTTTACCTGGCCGACAAGCACGGCCAGTTGGCGCCGCCCGTGACAGAGCCAAGAGCAAGGGGCGCGGCCTTGAAGTGGCTTTTCATGCTCTCCAACACACTGCACGCCGACCTCGCCATGCGCTTTTATCCCGAGCGCTACGTCATCGGCGAGGCCGAGGTCGATCCGCTCCTGTTGGCGACACGCAAACGCGTGCACGGTCACCTGCAGATGATCGATGACGTCATCGGCGCTCACGATGGCGACTGGTTCCTGGAAAGCGGGCTTTCAGTCTGCGATTTCTATCTCGGCTGCTGCGTGCGCTGGGCGCAGATCTATCCGGTCGGTGACGAAGCGATCGACGGCTCTGACGTCAAGGCAATGACGAACCTGACGACGTTCTTGAGCAAACTGCAGGAACGACCGTCCGTACAGCGGGCGCTGGCGCGAGAGGGCATCACCGGCAATGCTTTCATCGACGCCAAGGCACGCCTACCTGCCCGCGAGCGCGACAAGATTGACGCCGCCATGCCTTGACGGAATCGCCTAGCGATTCCGCCAAATGAGGATCTGTTCTAAAGGGGAACGCCGCGCAACAGGCGGGGCCGGCCAGGCGCTTCACCAAGGCCTTGACGCGTCAACGCGTGGCGCAGCGCGGGCAGCTTTTGAAGCAGAAAGGCGCCACCGCCGATCACGCCGCGGGCCAACGGGTTGGCACTGCTGCTCAACAGGCCGAACCCGCTGGTGAAGGCGCCTGTCGCTAGCGTATCGGGCAGACGGCTCGACTGATAACGCTTCAGCAGCCCCCGCGATCCTGGGTCACGGCCGTAACGATGTGCCGACACCAACAACTCCGCCAGGCACGCGACATCGCGTACCGCCAGGTTGAACCCTTGGGCGTGTATCGGGTGCATGCCGTGGGCGGCATCGCCGATCAGGGCAAGGCGATCGCCGATGAGGCGTTTGGCATGGCTGAAGGTCAACGGAAACGCGGCAAGCGGTGTTGCCGGCCGGACATCGCCGAGCCGTTCGGGCATATGGCGTCGAAGTGCCCGGGCGAACATCTCTGGCGGCGCCGCTTGCCAGCGTTCTGCCTGATCGCGGTCCCGCACCCAGGTTATTGATGCAGACGGCCGGCCCGCGCCCGTCTCCGGCAACGGCAGGAAAGCCAGGGGACCACCGGCCAGTAGGATCTCAAACCCCTCGCCGCCATGGCTTGCGCCGGTCGTCACGCCCACAGTCAGCGCGACCTGCTTGAAGTCGACCCCGGGGCCGTCAAGCCGGGCCGTCTGGCGCAGCGGCGATCGGCGTCCGTCGGCAGCAACGGCAAGCCGGCAGTCGATTGCCAGTCCTGATCGGCAAGTGATCCGGCAGCTCTCCAACCCCGCATGCTGGCACGCGAGTTCCTCGCCCCAGAACGCGTCAATGGATCCCTGATCGGCGAGGGCCCGCTCCAGGCCACGCGCCAGATCCCGGCCCGCGATGCCCCACGACAGGGCTTCGCTGCCGGTATCGCTAGCCCGGTAGAGTACATCCCGTTTGCTTGCCGGGTCGGTAACACGCATGACGGTGAGCGGCTGTGCCTGGTCGGCAAGGTAGTCCCAAAGGCCGGCGGTCCTAAGCGCGACGACACTGCCCAGATTGACCGATAGCGCCCAACCATTCGGCCGCGCGCCATCGATGGCCCCGTCGCCCGGTTTGCCGCGCTTGTCGAGCAACGCGACGCTCAAACCATGATCGGCAAGCAGCCGCGCCAACATCAGACCGGCATGGCCCGCCCCGACCACCGCGCAATCATAGAGTTGACCTTGCGCCTTGCTGTTCGTCATCAACGCCGTAACACCTTACCGATGCCGATCATGTTCACTTTATATGGGAATGACCTGCCGTGGCTGCAGAAGCGGACCGCACGGCGCGGCAATGAACGATCCAGACCGGCCAGCACCAACGATGCCTCCCGTCTGACTCCCCAATCATGGCAGCGCCGCGGGCGCCTCCCCAATACGCTGCAGCTTGAAACGTATACCGTTGCACGTCGATGTGTGTATCGTTGCCTGGCATGCAACGCCGTTCCAAGACCCGATGGACCAAGGGAGGGCATGCAAGCAAGAGGCGTCGAATCGCTCGCCGATGACGTGGCTCCAGGGCGGGAAGTCGGCAGCCCCCTTAGAAACGGTGCACGGAGAGTATCGTGGTGTTGAATCGCAAATGGATGGCATCTCTTCCGATAACCCTTGTCGTGGCCGTGATCGTGATCGGTCTGTCGTCGATAGCGTCGGCTCAGGCCGAGGATGTCGCGATCGATGCGCCGAGCGTGGTGCTCCACGGCGTGCCGTTCTCCGTCACAGTCAGCGATCCCGAAGGCGAGATCATCCCCGAGATGGGCCCGGTTCTTCAGGTTGGCGATCAGACCTACCCCATCAGCGTCGTCGACGGCGAGGCGACGGTAGAGGACATTCTTGTCGATGGTGGGGACCCCATCTTCTCGATCGCCCATGGCGGCAGTGAAGCTCTTGCCGAGGCGCAGGCCGAGGGACTTCCCGGTTGGGTGTCCGTCCTGCCCGCGCTGCTTGCGATCCTTATCGCGCTTGTCTTTCGTCAGGTCATCCCGGCTCTGTTCCTGGGCGTTTGGCTTGGCGGTTCGCTCGCCTATGGCTTTTCGCTGACCTCCCTTTGGTACGGTCTGGTGGATACCGTGCCAGTGCATGTTCTGGGCGCGCTCAACGACTGGGGTCATCTCGCGATCATCCTCTTCTCGCTCATGATCGGCGGCATGGTCGGAATCATTTCCCGCAATGGCGGCACCGCCGGCATCGTCAAGGCGATCGTCGGGATCGCAAGTTCGCCCAAGCGGGCCCAGATGACGACCTGGGGTCTGGGTATCGCGATCTTCTTCGACGACTACGCGAACACGCTGATCGTCGGCAAGACCATGCGCCCGGTCATGGACAAACTCGCCGTATCGCGTGAGAAACTCGCCTATCTCGTCGATTCAACCGCCGCGCCGGTCGCGACGATCGCGCTGGTCACGACATGGATCGGCTTCGAGGTCGGGCTCATCGGTGACAGCGTCGCGAACATCGACGGTTACGATGAAGCCGCCTATTCGATCTTTCTGAAATCGATCGCCTATAGCTTTTACCCGATCCTCACCTTGCTGTTCGTTCTCGTGATTGCCGCCTCAGGACGCGACTTCGGGCCGATGCTGAAGGCCGAACGACGCGCGTCCTCGCGCGGTCTGGTCAGCCGCGAGGGCGCCCATACGGGCGAATCGTCGGCCGATGCACAGGAACACGCGCCCAAGCCGGAGAAACCACAGCGCGGCTTCAATGCAGTGATCCCTATCCTGGTCATGGTCGCGGGAACATTCGTCGGCATCTATGTCACCGGCCAGGAAGCGGCCGGCGCGGACGCTTCCTTCCGCGATATCATCGGTAACGGCGACGCCTATCTCGCGATGGTGTGGGCCTCAACGGTAGCGGTCGTGACGGCGGCCATTCTGTCGATGGGCCAGGGTATTCTGACGCTCTCCGAGACCGTGGACGCGTGGTATGCCGGGGCCCGTTCGATGCTCTTTGCGGTCATCATCCTGACGCTCGCCTGGTCGCTGGCCAGCGTCAATGACACCATCCAAACGGGCGACTATCTGGTATCGCTCCTGGGCGATACGGTCGCGCCGCAAATGGTGCCGGCCATCGTCTTCGTGCTGGCCGCTGGGACGGCCTTTGCCACGGGGTCGAGTTGGGGCGTGATGGGCATCGTGATGCCACTGTCGATCCCACTGGTATGGGCGATCATGGCCGCCAACGGCATGACCGCCGATGACAGCAATCTGCATCTCATCTACGCAACGGCGGCGGCCGTCATGGGCGGCGCGGTTTGGGGCGACCATTGTTCGCCGATCTCCGATACGACGATCCTGTCGTCCCTGGCATCAAGTTGCGATCACATCGATCACGTCCGCACGCAGCTGCCCTATGCCATTCCGGTCGGCTTTGTCGCCGTTGTCGTCGGCCTGATACCAACGGGCTACGGCTATTCCTGGTGGCTGTGCCTGCTGGTCGGCGCCGCGATCGTCATCGCCCTGATCTTTTTGCTGGGACGACGTTCCGATGCCGGCGCACCGGGCACTCATCCGGTCGCCGCGCCCGAGCCGGTCAAATCGTCTGGCGATCGCTGAGGCGGTTTCAGTCGACCGCGATGCCAGATCGTTCGACCCGCCCGGTCTCCATGATTGCCTCGATACTTGGAAACGCCGCGCGCGCCTCCTGCGGTACCGGGATCCAGGCGGCAGCCGCCGTATCGCCCGTGAAATAGTCGAATGGCAGCGCGCCCGGGCCCGTTGGCCGGCCGACGATGATGCGCCCGACCATGCCGGCCAGCTCGTGGGGCGCACAGAAGTAGTCGTAGACGCCCTCGACCGTCAGTGTCCGCTCGAAGGCATCGCCGGGGTTGACCAGATAGTCGGAATCCCACGGTTCCGCCGCTTCGGGAATGCGCAAGGGGCGGTCGTCGTTGATGGGATGATAAGCGGTTGCCGTGTGCACATCGGCATCGACGATCCAGCGCACGGTCGTGCCCGCCGGAACCAGAATACCGACCGGGTCGAACCACGCATGGGCACCCAGATCAGCGCTGCGCATGTGGATCTCAACGACGGACGTGGCCAGGGCCGGCATGCCCGCCAGGCCGGTCGCGAGACCGGCGAGCATGCGCCCGCCGGCCCGCAACATGTCGCGGCGCTTCACGATGCTATTCGAGCTTCGCCTCGCCCTCGGGCACATGCCACAGAACCACGTGGTAATGCGGCTCTTCCACGCCTGGATGGCCGGCGTTGTAGTACATGTCGACGTCGACGACGGTTTGCGTGCCCACCGCAAGGTCGTCGAGCGCCTTCTGGGCCTCGATATCCTTGGTCGGGATCATGTAGATCGAACTGACCAGGCGATTGTCGCGGTCGTAGGCAAGAAACGGCCCGGCCGGCAACGTCGCGGGCTGGACGTAGAGCGTGCCAAGGCCCGGGATAAAGTCGGGCAACGCGACGAGTTGGCTGACCTCTTGATAGTCACCGCCTGGCGGTGCCTGGTCGGCATTGGCGACACCCATCATGGCAAGGCCGGCAATCGCACCGGCGAGAAGCGGTTTCAGCATTTAGTCCTCCTTCGTGAATATCCCATCGTCACGCGGGTGAACCGGCGAGACCGCGGACGGCGACCCGGCCGGCGATTTTGTGTGGCAGCGCACGGCTTCAAGCTGATGTCCAATGCGCGTGAGAACGCCTCTGACGATGCTGTCGCAGTGCTCGCCGCCGAACGCGAAGGTCGCCGGCATCAGCGCGTCGAACCGAGCGCCGAGGGTGTCCTGCAGATGACGTCGTGCGCGATAGTGCCGCGTCTTGACCGTCTGCGGTGGAATCGAAAGGCAGGCGGCTGTCTCAGCGGTGCTCAAACCTTCGACGGCGCGCAACACGAAGACGGCGCGGAAATGGTCCGGCAAGGCGTCGATCGCACCCTCAAGCAGAGGCCGCAGTTCGCTGCTCGCGGCCAGCCTCTCGCGATCGGGCTGTTGGCTTCTCATTGTCTCGGTTTTTGGCGCGCTCTCGCCGTTGCCCGCTACGTAATCGTCCAGTGAGATCACGCGGCCGCGCTTGCGGAGCCTTCCGAGCGCCTCATTCACCGCGATCCGGGAAAGCCAGGCCGAGAATCCGTCTGGGCCGACGAAACCGTCGATCTTCTCGTAGGCGCGAACGTAGGCCTCCTGGACCACATCCTCGGCTTCAAGGCCGTTCCTAAGGATACTGCGCGCCAGACGGTAGAGGCGCTGGTTGTAGCGACGCATGATCAGCTCGAACGCGACGGCGTCCCCGGCCCGAACGCGGTCCACCAGGCTTGCGTCAGAAGGCGGCGCCAAATCGGCTGTTGCGGTGTTGTCCGCAGGGGCTGTTTCGTCAATCCGCTGTTTCATGGCCATATCCTTTAGATGCGCGAGCGGCGAAAAGGTTCCCAAGATTGGGAAGTGGCCAGAGAGGCCAGAGCCTTCGTGCCGCGTCGCGCCACAAGCCTATCGATCGTCGTCTGCCTCGCCCATGGCGCCCCAACAAAGGGACTGTGCGTCCGTCGGCCGGGCTTCTGCGGCAGTCGTCTTGCATGGATGCAGTACGCCGCGCGGTTTCGCGGCTCCTGCGAGGTTCGCACCGCACGCGCCGTCGTTCCCAGACGTCAGCGAAGTCACACACTTGTGAGAGTTGTTTCCGTGCGGGGTCACCGCGTGCAGTCCACCGCTGAAAATCACAGTCCACGTCGTAATCGAAAGTCGACCGGATCTTGTGTCGGGCGCCGATGAGGCTATTGCAGCGTCAGCTGTGGGTCAGCAGCCTGATGTCACGATGGCTCGCGCGACCCAGGGTGTGAGCCTCGCGCCTCCACCAGCATCCAGTCGCGGAACGCCGCGATCCTCGGCTGGTCGGCGCTGTCCTTCGGTGTCAGCAGATAGAACGAGAAGGTGAGCGGCGTGCTGAGGCCGGGATCGAACGGGCGCACAAGACGGCCGGAAGCCAGCTCGTCGGCGACCAGGACATCGCCGACCAGCGCGACACCGTGACCGTCGAGCGCGGCCTGCACCGCCATGGTTTCCTGGGTAAATCGCGGCCCGCGTGTCGGATCGATGTCGTCAAGACCCGCCGCCAACAGCCACATGCGCCAGCTGGCCTCGGCGTCTTTCCATTCGACGTGCAGCAGCGTGTGGTAACGCAGATCGTCGGGCCGGCTGAGCGGATGTTCGCCCTGCAACAAGGCGGGGCTGCAGACCGGCGTGTTGCGCTGACCGAACAACCGATCTACCCGAACACCATCATAGCCGCCCGGGCCATAACGAAGCGCGACGTCGGCATCGCCGCGTGCCACATCGACCCGGCGGTCGGTGCCGTCGATGCGGACCTCGATATCAGGATGGCGAACGCGAAACTGTTCGAGGCGCGGCATCAACCACATGGCGCCAAATGACGGGCTGACGCTGATGGTCAAGACGCCGCTCTCGCTCATGGCGCGTATCTGCTCGACCGCCTGCGTCAGCTTGTCGAATCCCTGGGCAAGCGCCGGCATCGCGGCCTGACCGGCATCGGTCAAGCGTAGCGCGCGGGTTAACCGGTGAAACAGCGGCACGCCCAGCGTCTCTTCCAGCGCCCGCACCTGATGGCTGACCGCGGCCGGGGTCACGTTCAGCTCGGCCGCCGCCTTGGTGAAGCTGAGGTGCCGGCCGGCGGATTCAAAAGCCCTGAGGGCGTTTAGCGGTGGGAGCGGGCGGGTCATGACCTATAGACAAATTTTTCTTTCGTATTGTTCGAGATCATATCGTTTGTTGAGACCTGCAGAGTTTCATAGTTTCTGCTCGTCACCAAGCCACAACGCAGCGGGTGCCGAGCCGATCGAAGAACGAGATCGACCAAACCCAGTTTGATCATAGTTCGTCCGGTTGGCAATCCCGCAACCCAGAGAAGGAGCGTCCATCATGAGCCCCAATGATCTGCCCATCCTCTATGCCAACGACAGCTGCCCCTATGTGTTCCGGGCGCGCATCGCACTCGCCTACGCCGGCATCGATGTCGAACACCGGGAGGTCGACCTGGACAACAAGCCGCCCG
Source organism: Pseudomonadota bacterium (assembly GCA_039028155.1). NCBI lineage: Bacteria > Pseudomonadati > Pseudomonadota > Pseudomonadota bacterium. Next base: position 11,902 of record JBCCIS010000026.1, on the reverse strand, counting down.
CCCTGTTGCAGGCGTCGCCGAAAGCAACCGTGCCGGTCCTGATTTTGTCCGGCGGCGCGGTCATCGATGAGAGCTGGGCAATCATACGGTGGGCGATGCGGCAGGATGACCCCGACAACTGGTGCGGCGACAACGACGCCGCGCTCGAACTGGCCGAAGAGCTCGCCAACCTGAACGACAGCGAGTTCGGCGAACCCTCCATGTACTACAAGTTCTCCAGCTACTATCCCGATCGCGATCGACTTCAGGACAGGTCGAACTGCGAGCCGTTCCTCGATGGGCTGGAGGCGCGGCTTGCGACACAGGCGTTTATGTATGGCAACGCGCTATCGGCCGCCGATGTTCCTGTCTATCCGGCGGTCGCTGGTTTCGCAGGGATTGAGCCGACGTGGTTCGCCGACCGGTTTCCGAACGTCAATGCTTGGCTGAAGCGCGTGGCGGCCTCGCCGCACGTTCAGCGAGTCGACTTCGACCATGAGCCCTGGCGGTTCGAACATACCGGCTAGCGGTCGGCGCACCAGATCGGTGACACTGTCGGCGATTTAAGGGATCGATCGCCATGACACAAACGCTCTTCGCTGCCCCCTCGACCATGTTCTCACTGCCGCTCAGCCATGACTTCCAGAACGCACGCGCCGCTGTGGTCGGTATCCCCTTTGACTGCGGCCTTTCGTCCACGCGATTCGGGTCCCGCATGGGACCGAACGCCATTCGCCATGCCTCCGTATTGACCCGCGAACTCTTGCAGGATGCCGACATTGACGCGCTCGACCGCGTGATCGACGCCGGCAACGTGGTGATCGCCTCTGGCGCTATTCATTCGGCCTTCGACGCAATAGAGCAGGCGATGGGGGTCGTGCTCGACGCCGGCTGCGTTCCCCTTACGCTCGGCGGCGACGGTTCGGTCAGCCTGCCCCAGATGCGCGCCATTCATAAGGCCCATGGCCCCGTGGCGGTGCTGCATTTCGACGCGCACACCGATTCAGCGAAGCTCGCGACGAACGACCACTATGACAACGCGATCCAGTTCACCCATGCCGCCCACGAGAGCCTGATCGACTTATCCCATGCTCTTCACATCGGGACGCGGGCGCCGGTCAATGCCGCCAATGACATCGCCTACACACGCTCCCTTGGCTACGAGGTCATTCCCTATGACGTCGTGAGCGATTGGGGTGAAGAGAAACTGATTGCCCACATGCGCGAACGCATGCGCGGCCAGAAGGTCTACCTGTGTTTCGACATGGATTTCTTCGATCCCTCGGTCGCGCCCGGCGTTCAAACGCCGACGCCTGGCGGCGCGCTTGCTGCTGAGGGCCTGGCACTGGTCCGCGGTCTCAAGGGGCTTGATATCGTCGCACTCGATATCAACACAGTAACGCCCCTGCATGATCCCGCAGGCGTTACGGCAACTCTGGCGGCGTCCGTAGCCGGAGAAATGCTGGCGCTGCTCAAGCCGCGCCCTGGATTAGGCTGAACAAGGACTGTCTTCACCAAACTCTCACAGCGAACGAAAGGAAGAACGCCATGAAGAGAATTCCAGGAGATGCGCGCGGCCGCTGTGCCGCCGTTCAGTCGGACGGGCTTGTCTATGCGGTCGCGACCGATCCGCACTGCGCCGACGGCATCGCCGCGCAAACCAGGAATACCTTAGAGAAGCTCGACAAGGTGCTTGCCGAAGCGGGGAGCGCCAAGACCCGGATGATCCAGGCAACGGTCTACCTGGAGAACATCGCCGACAAGCCGGAAATGGATGAGGTCTGGTGCGATTGGATCGGCCCAGAGCAGAATTGGCCGCAACGCGCCTGCATCGGCGTCAACCTGGAGCCCGGCTGGCTGATCGAGGTCGTCGTCACCGCGAAGGTACTTCAATGATCCGGCGTCACCGAAACGCCATCACGACCGCTAGGCGTCAAGGGTCCGCCGAACGTTCAGGGCCCGTTGGCTACGCGCCCCACACATCATCGAAGCGCGTCGTGCCGTCCGGTGCGGGATGGTCCCGATAAATTCGCCGGTCGCGCACGGCTTGACGCTTGGTTGCGCGATGGAAGGTCAGACCGGTCGCGACCAATCCGATCGCAATGAGAACATGACCGACGATCAGTTCACCGTACCAGAACCAGGCGCCCGTCGCGGCGCAGAAGATCGCAGTCCACATCATGGCTAGAACAGTCATCATCTGGAAGCGTTGCACGGGAGGCAACTGATTAAGTGGATTGACCTCAGGGTCCATAACCGACCGATAGAGCGACAACATTGCGCTTCTCCAGCTTGCGTCTTCGTGTCCCTCTTACGTCGCTCATATCCGTTAGGATCACTGCGGGGTCACCACGGGATCACACGGGCCGCCGCGGCCGAGGCCGCCATGCAACTGGCATGGATGCACCCCTGGATGGCCGATAACCTGGCGCCCGCGCCAGAGCGGATCATGGGCGATGCGCTAACGCGGGCCGGGCTGGCGTAAGTGTGATCAAGAGCAGCGCTGTTCTAAGCGGAAACCCGATAGGCCAGATATTTGCGTTGCGTGGAGATATGATCCGCCAGATGTTTGGCGTCGTGCCAGACGCCCCAAATGAACGACGATCCCCGTCGCGACAGCCACGGCAATCCCAGGAAGTAGATCCCGGGTTCCGACGACACACCGCGTTGATGCTTGGGCCGACCGTTCTCATCGAAGGCATCAACGTTCAACCAGCTGTAGTCAACGGCAAAGCCTGTTGCCCAAATGATCGTGCCGATACCGGCGTCCGCCAGGTTCAATGAGAGAATGGGGTCGCTGACGCAAGCCGGGTCCGCTTGGATTCTCCGGGCGTCGGGCTCTTCGGGAAGATCAAGGCCATTGCGTTCGATGTAAGCATCGGCTTCGTCCAGGAGCGAAAGGTAGTTGGCATCGCCTTGCGCGAGATTGTCGGCGAGATCCTGAGCAAAGCTCAGCACGCCACCTTCGAACGACCGGGTCACGCCGAGCAGCGTCATGCCCTCTGCGGCCAACCGCCGGAAGTCGACCGTCTGGCCACCATGGGCGCCGCTGACCGAGATCGTGACATGCTCGGTGCCGGGGTCGGTGACCTCGGCGTCCCACTTACCAAGCACGCCCAACCACCAGACGAAGTCGCGCCCGCGATAGCTGCGCGGCGGACGGTCGTGTTTACCGACTGAGAGATACACGCGCTTTCCCGCGCGCGAGAGTTCGTCGGCGATTTGCACGCCCGACGATCCCGCGCCGATCACCATAACGGCGCCCTCAGGCAGTTGGTCGGGATTGCGGTAAGCGCTGGAGTGCATCTGCAGGACGCCGGCATCATCGGGCACGAGGGGCGGGATGACTGGCTTCTGGAACGGTCCGGTGGCGGCGACCACGTACCGCGCCTCGATCGCACCCTCTGACGTATCGACACGGAAGCCCGCCCGGTCGGCATGGCGATGCACATTCGTGACCTCGACGCCGCAGCGGATCGGGGCCTCGATCTTCTCCGCATACGCCGCGAAGTAGTCGGCAACCTCTTCCTTAGGGGCAAAGGCATCGGGTTCGGAGTCGGAAAACGTCATGCCCGGAAACCTGTCGTGCCAGGCTGGACCATTGGCAACCAGGGAGTCCCATCGTTCCGAGCGCCAGCGCTCGGCAATGCGGTGCCGCTCAAGAACGAGGTGCGGCACGCCGCACGCACTCAAGTGCTCGCTCATGGCGAGGCCCGCCTGACCTGCGCCGACAACAAGTGCTTCTACGTTTTCAACTGCCATGTCCGGATCCTCTGCTGACAGGGCTGGGGTCTCAGCCCGTCCAAGCGCCAGACTATGGAAACCGCTGGATAAGAAAAATATTTCTTATCTATGATTTGAATTGCTTTTCTTAAATCACGAAATCGGACACCGATGTGCCGAATCCCACACGCAAAGAGGCACCTAGCCGACCAACAAGCGTCTTGCCCTTTGACAAAGGCTATGTGAATATTGCGAATGCAATTCATTCTCATATTCTGAAGCGTAAAGTCTTCTAAGTGATGGTTAAAACTCGGCGACCAACAGACAAGCGATCTCTCACGAACAATCAAGCGCCCGTCAGCCGGTTCACGTGGCGCGGGGTCTGGCTGTGGCGCAGCATCTGGCTGACCGCCATGCCCATCACCTTGCTGGCTCCGGCAGCACTGGCCCATCCCGGCCATGAAGGCGAAATCGGCACGTTTCATGTGCTGGGGTCCATCGATCATATCGCGGTCTTTCTCGGCATCGGTGTTGCAGCCGCGCTGCTTATGCTGGTTCGCCATCCCGCGGCCATCGTGGCGGCCAATCTGATCTTGCTGGCGTTTGTGCTGATTCTCGGCGCTGGCCACGGCATCCACGGCGGCGTTCTGTTTGGCATCGAGACGGCGATCGCCGGCGCGCTTCTCGCGCTGGGCGCATGGCGGGCCACCCATGTTCTCTACGCCTACATCAAGTCACGCCGACGGGAAGAACGCGTATGAAACCTGAGACGGATCATCCCGGCGGCGACGCCGCGTCCGACCTGCCTCAACCCGACACGCGCTGGCGGGAGATGATGGAGCGCGGCAACGCCGCGTTTCTCGCCGATAGCTACGAGGCGGCGTTGGCCTTCTATCTGGGTGGTGTGCTTGAAGCCGAACGCCTGCTTTTCTCCGCCCTCGCCGGTACGGCCAGGGAAGGTGCGGCGCCGGGTCCGGCGCTCGTGGTTGCCACAAACAATGCGGCCAACGCCTATATGAACGACGGCCGGCCGCAGGAAGCGCTGCACATTCTTGAGCATGCATCATCGCTTCTTCGCAAGGCAGTTCTCGACAACGGCGCCCCCGCGGCGGTGCGCATGAATTGCCTGCGCGATATGCAGCGCGCCTACGCCAATCTTCTTGCCCACTTACACAAGACAGGCGCGCCCCAAGCAGAGATTGACCGCGCCTTCAGAATGGCCAAGAGTGCTGCCCAGTCGTGCCTGGCGGCCGTCAAACCAAAACCCAGACCTGGTCGAAACTTTCACTAGAGGACTCACGTTGCTCCACAAACTCTTGAAGTCTGCGGACCCGATGTTGCGCGTGCCTGGCGCGCGGGCCCATTGCGATATCCCCTGCAAGATCTATGACCCTGCACCGGCGCTAATCGCCGCGCTGTCGGTTGTTCGCATGATTGACATCATGAAGGAGGCGGAAGGTAGCGGGGATGCCGCATCCATAGAGCGTGCGAACACGCTTTCGCGCTGCGTGCTGCGCAAGGAAGAGGAAGCCGAAAAGGTCAAGCACGAGGTGCGCATCATCTGGGGCGACTATTTCAAGGCGCCCCAGTTCGAGGCGCATCCCGAGATCCATGACGTCACGCATCAGATCATGATGAAGGCCAGCGCGTGCAAACAAGGAACCGATCGGGCCGATGCGGAAGCGCTGGTTGAGCTGGTCAACCAGTTCGCCGAAATCTTCTGGGCGACCAAGGACATCAAGACCGAACGCAAGACCGCGCCCTACCCGCCCGCCATGCCGGTCGTCTATCCGCAGCTGTGACGACACCCGTTTGGGACCGTTGGCGCGGTCTGTTCGGCTGGTCGCTTGTGCGGGTCGACGGAAACAGCATGGCGCCGGCGCTCAACGACGGCGACTATGTCCTGGCAAGAAGGGACCGCAACTCTGTTGAGCCGAACGCCGTTGTCGTGATCCGGCATCCGTCCTTGGGTCGCATGGTGAAGCGGGTTCGCGCCCGCGACGCCGACGGACGCTATCTGGTCGCCGGCGACAACGCACTATCGATACGAAGCGATGCGATCGGTGCCCTGGACGGCGACACCATCACCGGTCGCGTCCGGTGGCGCGTCTCGCCAGATGGGCTTCAGAGGATCCGCGATGGCGCGCGGGATTAGGCCGAGGTTCTACGAAACGAAGTCTCGAATGCTCTGAACGAACTTGGGGAAATCAGGTTCGTTTTCGAAGATCATGTGGTTCTTGCTGCGCAGCATGACGAACTGGGCGCCGGGGATGCGCGAGGCCATGAATTTGCCTTCCGAGAGTGGCGCCACCGAATCCTCGTTGCAGTGCAGGATGAGCGTCGGGGCACGGACCTGCTCCAAACGTTCGGCGATGTCGAGGTCGTCGAACATCGCGCGAAAGCCCGCCATGTTTTCGCCGGGCCCGCAGGTCCGCTGAAACTCGTTGAACCACGCGGCCTCCTCGGCGCTGGCATCGGGCATGAAGAGCGACGTCATGTATTGGCGAAACGCCGGGTTGTCGGCGCCCCATCGCTGCCTGATCAACGTCACCAGCGCTTCGCTCTCGGCGTCCGCTCCGGGCTCGCCGCGATGGCGACGGCCCCGGGCATAGCCGCCATGCAACACAAGATGTGAGACGCGGTCGGGGTGGCGCACCGCAAAGGCGATCGAAACGGAGGCCGCCTGCGACGTCGCGAAAATCGCAACCTTTTCATAGTCAAAGCGGTCGACCACACGTTCGAGGTCATCGACCATCTTCTCAAACGACATCTCGACATTGTCCCAGTCGGACATGCCGTTGCCGCGCTGATCGAACCGCAGAAGGTGAAAGCTCTTGGAGAGATTGGTGAGGAAGTACCCCATCATCGGGCTTTCCCAATCCTTCTCCAGGTGCGTCATCCAGCCGCCCATGATGACCATGGGATAGCCCTCGCCGACATCCGCATAGGCAATGCTGACGCCATCGCTCGATTGCAGATAACGCACGGTACTTTGATCGGCGAGGCCGTAGCTGCCCGACCTGCCCGTGCTACCGCCATCGGTATCCGCGACCAGATAGGCGTGAATCGACTTCGACAGGTTCTTCAGCCGCTGCGGCCCGAGATCTTCGAACCGGATCCCCGCCTCCTGGCCCAGCGCATCCTTCACGACCTCCGACACGCAGATACGTCCCGGCGGCGCGATGGCTTCCAGACGCGCCGCGACATTGACGCCATCGCCCAGGAGGTCGTCGTCCTGCTGCACCACGTCGCCCAGGTTGATGCCGACACGGAAGGCGATGCGCCGGTCCTCGGCAACCGGCCCATTGCGCTCGGTCATGCCACGCTGGACCTCGACGGAAAAGCGCACGGCGTCGGACACACTCGGGAACTCGATCAGGAGGGAGTCGCCGGCCGTGTTGGCGATGCGTCCCCGGTGCGCGGCAATCCTGGGGTCGATGAACTCGCTGCGGTGCGCGCGCAACGCGGTGAGCGTGCCGGTCTCATCGGCCGCGGTCAGCCGGCTGTAGCCCGCGACGTCGGCGGCGACGATCGTCGTCAGTTTCCGGCTTTGCCCTTCGTCCGCCATAAACGCGCCTGCCCTTTCACCAAGGGAGACTAGCAGCCCCGAGGCCGGAGGCGAAACGGCGGACGCCGCAACGGCATCGGCGCGCCTTGAACGAGAACTGCCGACCTATCCTTCGGTCCGGCCGGGTTCGGTTTGATCATGTCGACCACGCCACGTCCAGCCTGCATGCCCTCACTGACTTCTTCGAAGTGGTCGTCCCAGCGCTTTTTTGGATTGACCCTCCGTCAGCCCGGGCTATCGGCCATGGCAAACAATTGAAGCGCCAAGCTCGGGAGACTGACCGGTCGTCAGGCCAAAGCGATCGGCTTCATCGGCGCTCATCCAGTGCATTTCAGCAGCCGGCGCCGCAGCAAGCGTGTACCAATAGAACTCCAGGTCCACACCCAGGTCACGATAGTAGTCGAGATACTTGGCATGTTCGTGGTGGTCCCTTGGAAGTTCAGCCGCCGGCGGGCCCTCGCCACCCCAACTATGGACACCGACACAGGCACCAGATTCGAGCGTCCGGCGGTTTCCGGCAAGAAACAGATCGGTTCCACCCGACGCGATCAATCCGTCCGAGGGCACGATCGTATCGAAGCCCAAGTCGCGGACGTCGCGGCTAAACTCAAGATTGGCGTCGTCGTCAACGGAGCCCTCGACGTATTGCAGAACTAAGGTTTTGATATGCGGATGTTGGCTCGTGATCGCCCTGAAGATCTCCGGCGTGCTCTCATCGATAACACCGGTCACCGAAAAATGTTCACCCTCGGCGTCAAACTCCAAGGGAGAGTATGGCGTCTCACAAGCCGCCAAAAGCACCGCACGTAATCCGACGAACGTCGCGAGTCCGGCTGTTCGCACTGTTCTGCCTCTTGGTTACCGTAATGACGGGAGGGGTCGCCGACCCTTAAGCCTGCGCCCGCCGTCCATTCTCAAGGCTCTCTTGATGCGATGCCAGCGCCCATGTGATGCCGGTCTCCTGCTCCGAAAGTTCCCACAGTTTGCGGGCCTGGTCCGTGTCGAGAACGCTTTCCTCAAGGGTACACTCGCCAACTGCTCCCGCCATTTCACTGCGCTTGGTCGGACCGTAGTAAGCGGTTTCCTTAAGGTTCTCTTCCGTTGCACAGAGGATCTCCGGCCACGCGCCGCGTTCAGCGGACTGCGCGAAAGGAGCCGCGATCTTCAGCATGAACTTGATGAACCCGGCGGACTCGTCTTGTGCCAGCGTTGTCTTCGCCATACCGGGATGGCACACATGGACAGAGATCGGCAGTTCGGCCTGCTTCACCCGCCGCTCAAGCTCATAGGCAAACATCATCTGCGCGAACTTGCTGTGGCAGTAGGTGTAATGCGGGTTGTAGTTCTTGTCGAAGTTCATGTCCTCGAACTGAATGCGCTTAAGGCCCATCTTGTGGCCGTTGCTGCCCACGATGACGATCCGGCCCTTGCTCTCGACAATCCGATCAAAGATCAGGCTGGTCAGCAGAAAATGGCCGTAGTGGTTCGTGCCAAGCTGACTTTCAAAGCCATCCTTCGTGAACTGCTGCGTCGCGACCTGGGCAATGGCGGCGTTGCCGATGAACGCATCGATGTGCGGCACCTCGGCGTTGACACGCTCTGCCGCCTGGCGCACGGAGGCGAGATCTGCCAAGTCCATCAGGATGTAACGCACGTCGGCGTCCGCACCCAACTCCGACTTTAGAGCTGCAATGGCGGCTTCGGATTTGGGCACACTGCGATTGAGCATGACGACGCTTGCGCCTTTGGACAGAAAGATCTTGGCTGCCTCGTAGCCGGCGCCGGCATTGGCGCCGGTAATCACGTATGTCTTTCCGGCGAGGTTGCCGACGCTGTCTGGGGTCCAGCCTTTTGGGCCGTATGGATTTTCTTTTGCCATCGTTCCAAACTCAGTTGAGGGTTGTTCACAGGCAGGACTTCCTGCCTAGGGTGTTTGCGTTTCTTCGCCGAGCGACGTCAGAGCTCGCCGTGCTTCTTGAAGAAAACATCAACGATCTCCACGACCTCGCCGATGTAGTCAGCCTGGTCATAGAGCGCGACGTGGCTTGCACCTTCGATCTCGTGAAACTCTTTCTCGGAAGTCACCTTGTCGAAGTAGACCTTGGTGCAGATACCGGTCTCGGCCTGTGATCCGACAATGCCGCAATAGGGCTGGATCATTTTGTCGGCATACTGCTCACCAAGGTTCACAAGGGCAGTCTCGTCGACCGTGGACAACAGCACGTTTGTGAAATTGGGATAGGTCTCCGTGCCGCCGCGCTTGGTACCGTAGTAGTCATAGCCTTCCAGCACGCCGGGGCTGGCGTTCGCGTTTTTCGACATGTAGTCCGGGTCGGTATAGCCGAAGTAGTCATGCGACACCGCTTGACCCGATTCGAACATCTTTTGGCGTGCAGCGTTAGCGGCCTTGATGCGCTGCTTGTACATGTCCATGTCGGCAAACTGGATCATGTCCGACGCCATCATGGCGCTGACCGAAGCGAACGCCTTCACACGCAGGTCCGTAATGATGGTGGATGACATGATGTTGCCACCGCCACAGAAGCCCAGCCCGTTGATCGCGCCGACGAACGGCAGGCTGCCCAGGAACGAGATCGCGTTGCGCAGGTCCTCCCACTTGCGTGGAAAGTCCTCGTCGTCGCGGAAGTTCGCGGCGTAGCTATCGGACTCGCCCTTCGAATTGTAGTCGAACGCCAGGGCGACATAGCCCCGCTCAGCCAATCTGGGACCATAGTTGGCGAGGACCTGATCTTTGACCTGCGGGAACGGCGGGGTCATGACGATCCCTTCATAGGTCTTACCCGGATCAAAATCCGCGGGTAGGTAGAGGTCGCCAACAAGGTTGATGCCCTTGCTTTTGAAACTGACTTTGTTCGCGCCTGCGACGAAAGTTTCAGCGGTCATGGTCTGCGTCCTTTTCACCAGATGCGTCTTGCCAAAGTAAATTATGCTGTTTACATAGTGAGGCGGAACCACGATGTAAATAGGGTATTTTACTTTTTTGGAGTCGATGCGTGAAACGCTCTGAAATGAAACGAAAAAACATCATCGACGCCGCCGTGGAGGAGTTCCGATTTCACGGATTTGAAGGCGCGCGCACGACGCGCATCGCAAAGCGGGCGAATGTTTCGAGCCGAACGCTCTATCGCCATTTCCCCACGAAAGAGGCGCTGTTTGATGAGATCGTCGAGATCATCGTCGCCGAAACCGGAGCGATCACCTCAGCGCCCTATGACCCCGCCAAGCCGGTGCGCGAGCAGCTGCTCAAGGCGCTCGGCGACTACATCGCAGCGATCACCGACGAGCGCTATATGGGCCTTAACCGGATGGCGATGACCGAATACCTGCGCGACCTGGAGCTGGCGCGCCGCGTCTTTGCCCGCGCGGAAATGAGCAACAATCCGGTGCGCGCGATTGTGGCCGGCGCGATTGACGCCAAGCAACTGAAAGAGGTCGATCCGCAATACGCCACCGAAATGCTGACCGCCGGGGCGAAGGCCTTCTTCTTCTGGCCCAGATTCCTGATCGGCGAACTGCACGTCGAAGACCCGCAGTCGGTGATGGAGGACTGCGTCGACATGTTTCTCACCTATTATGGACTTCCCTCAGAAACCTGATCGTTGCTCCACTCCCGCGACCGTGACGCCGGGTTCCATGTGCCTCCGCCGCGGCCCTCTCTGTGGCATGCGGAGGAGACGCATCTGGCACACCCACGTGCATTGACCCTATGTCGCCCAACCCATGTCTTTCGCGAGCAACAGGTTCAAACGCAAAAACGCCGCCGACCCGAATGAGTCAGCGGCGCCATGTAATGGTAGCGGGGGTAGGATTTGAACCTACGACCTTCAGGTTATGAGCCTGACGAGCTACCAGACTGCTCCACCCCGCAGCAAGCTCGTAAGAGATGACATCGTGTGACGTGACGGCCGGCGTATCGGATCTCTGCCAATCGCCGATGTGGCAGCAACGCTTTCGCCGGATCTTGGATCCGGCTGCCGCTCTCGTCCGTTTGGCCCTTCGGGCCAAACAGGAGGAGACGCGTTTCAAAAGCCTGGCAGCGTCCTACTCTCCCACGCCTTAAGACGCAGTACCATCGGCGCAGAGGGATTTAACGGCCGAGTTCGGAATGGGATCGGGTGCAGGCCCCTCGCTGTGACCACCAGGCCGTCGAAGCGCGGCCCCGCCACAGGCCCCTTGTCTGGGCGTGCGGCTTGAAACGGTGTGTTGTTGCCTTCCATGCGAAGATGACTTGATACGGTAGTCGAGCGCGGGCTTTGACCCGAACTTAAGAGTTCGGCAATCAAGCCTATCGAGCGATTAGGACCAGTTAGCTTCACGCATTGCTGCGCTTCCACACCTGGCCTATCAACGTGGTGGTCTTCCACGGCTCTCAGGGAAAACTGGTATCGAGGGGGGCTTCCCGCTTAGATGCTTTCAGCGGTTATCCCGTCCGCACATAGCTACCCGGCTGTGCCGCTGGCGCGACAACCGGTACACCAGAGGTGCGTCCATCCCGGTCCTCTCGTACTAGGGACAGCTCCTCTCAATTTTCCTACTCCCACGGCAGATAGGGACCGAACTGTCTCACGACGTTCTAAACCCATCTCACGTACCACTTTAATCGGCGAACAG